>JAENXP010000786.1 GCA_016649475.1 Burkholderiales bacterium
GCGATGCGAGCGCGCCGAGCGCAGGGTTCTGCGCTTGAGCCTGCCTGGTTTGCGCGCCGAGGATCTCTCCCAGCATTCCGGCGTTCATTCCCTGTTGTCGTTTCTGTTTTCCGAGATAGCCCAGCACGATCGGTGCGAGCATCTGAAGCAGCTGGGCGATTTGACCCTTCTGCAGCCCCGTTGCCTTCCCGATGCCCGCCTGGACGGTTGGCTCGCGCGTACCCAAAACGTGGCCCAGAATCGCCGCGCCATCGGGGCTCGCGCCACCGGCGAGGAAACCTCCAAGGTCGTCCAAGATGCTTCCGTCGTGGTCGCGATCGAGCGCACCGGCCAATGCTTCTGCGCCGCCACCAGCCGCGCTGTTCTTGGCGAGCGCGCCCAGCAACAAGGGAAGCGCCGCTTTTACCGCGTCCTGGGTGGTGCGCCCATCGGTTCCTAGCTGACCGCTGAGTTGCGCCATTGGCGCGCCGCTGAGTTGAGCCGCAATCGACTCCATCAAATCGTCCATGCTTTCTCCTTCTCGAGCGAAGCGGTGATGATGCGTGTTCTGTGCGCCCGACACAACAGCGCAGTTTTTACGCCCGATGGATAGTGGGTCACGCCCAATCAGGCACAAACGGCTTGCGTGGGGTGACAGCCCATCCGTATGCTCCGGCCCCACTCATTGGAAAAGGGGAGTCCATGAAGAAATCCACACTTGCATTGCTCGTCCTCGCGATCGCCTCGACGTCCGCGTGCAAGAAGAAAGAAGCCACACCCGAAACGCCCGCGCCCGCTGCCGAACAGGCGCCGGCACCCGAGCCCAAGGCGGCACAGCCTGCTGCGCCAGCCGGACCCGCGATCCCGGTGGTCGCGCTCACGGGTAGTGCTTCGGAGAATCTCGTCGCTGTCTTCGAGGCAGGAGTGAACGCTCTCAAAGGAGCAGGCGACGCGAAAACCGGAGCGGCAATCCTAACCGGCATGCTCGAGAAGTACGACGTCGCGGACCTCCGCGCGAAATCCAAGACAGCCAAGGCGGCCGGACAAGGCGCCTCGGACGAAACGAAAGCGAAGTTCAAGTCACTGAAGGTGGAGTACGCCGAAGTGTCGACGAAGCTTGGCGCAAGCGATCCCCAAGCGTTTGGAGAGGTCGCAAAGGCCTGGGCCGCGGCTTGGGGCCTGAACTAGGAGTAAATCATGGCATCCGATGACAACACCGCAGCATTGCAAGAGGCACTCGACATTTGCGGGTACAAGCCCGGAACGCACGACGGAGTGATGGGCAAGCGAACGCGGAATGCGATTCGCGACTTCCAAAAAGACGCTGGTGTCGATGTCGACGGCGACGTCGGTCCGCAAACCCGGGGCGCCCTGGCGCAAAAGCTGAGCGAAATCTCGGTTCGGGCGCAGCACCTCGCGGGCTTCTTTCTGGGCGGCGGCCAAAGCGTCGAAGACGAGCTCTAAGCGGAACCTGAGACCTGAGAGGCTGATTTGCGCTGGAGAGGTAGAAAGCAGAGCGCGCACGTCGAGGATCGCCGCGGCGTTGGCGCCGGGCCGAAGCTGGCTGGCGGAGGCATCGGGCTCCTGCTCTTGGTCGGTGTCGGGTTGTTCTTGGGTGTCGACCCGCGCACGCTCATGCAAGTCGTTCAGACTCAGCAGAGCGCTCCAGCACCGTCCGCCGCAAGGACCGAGCTCGAAGACGAGCAGGCGCAGTTTGTCGCCGTAGTCCTCGCGGACACCGAGGACACCTGGAAC
>JAENXP010000760.1 GCA_016649475.1 Burkholderiales bacterium
ACGCGCTCTTCGGCGGCCTGCGCACGGTGGCGGTCTCCGATACCATTAACGGTGTCGGCCTGCTGGCCGGCGGCCTGATGATTGCCTGGTTCGGTCTCAACGCGCTCGGCGAGGGTGATTTCTTCGCCGGCATCGGGGCGCTGTCGGCCGGCAATCCCGAGCGGCTCAATTCCATCGGCGGCGCCGACAGCGGCGTACCGTTCGGCACGGTGTTTTCCGGCATCCTGCTGCTTAACATGTTTTACTGGACCACCAACCAGCAAATTATCCAGCGAACCTTTGGCGCGAAGTCGCTGGCCGAGGGTCAGAAAGGCGTGCTGGCGACCGGCCTGCTGAAGCTGATCGGACCGCTCTACCTGGTGATCCCCGGGCTGATTGCCTACGCCCTGTTCGCCGGTCAGGATGTCAAGGCGGACCTTTCCTATGGCATGCTGGTCAACCAGGTGCTGCCGACCCCGTTTGCCGGTTTTTTTGCGGCGGTGATGATGGGTGCGATTTTGTCGAGTTTTAACTCGGCACTCAACAGTACCTGTACCCTGTTCAGCCTGGGGCTCTACAAGAGCGTCTTCAACAAGCAGGCAAGCAATCAGCAACTGGTGCGCTCCGGCAAGATTTTCGGCTGGATAATCGCGATCGTCTCCATGTGCCTGGCGCCGCTGCTGTTCGGGCAGGAGAGTATTTTTTCCTACCTGCAGAAGATGAACGGCCTGTATTTCATCCCGATACTCGCCGTGGTGCTGGTCGGCATGCTCACTCGCAGGGTGCCGCCGGTCGCCGCCAAGGCCGCCCTGGTCGCCGGTTTCCTGGTGATTGCCTGCGGCTACTTCGTGCCCCCGGCAGCCGTGATTGTTGCGTCGATGCACGATTTTCATTTTCTCGGCGTGGTGTTCGCCTATCTCGTCGTTATGATGCTCATCATCGGAGAGATCTGGCCGCTGCAGGACGAATGGGTGCAGGTTGATGTCAAGGCCGTCGACATGACGCCGTGGGTTCACGCCAGGAAGGCCGGACTGGTGCTGCTGCTGCTGGTGCTGGCGATTTACATCAGCTTCGCTGATTTGTCGGTGCTGTCATGATACGGCCCATCGCGGTGGAACTGAGACAGACCAGCCAGGGCTGGCAGTTGTTGCGTGGCGGTAAGCCGTACTTCATCCGCGGTGCCGGCGGGGACGCCTCGCTGGAGCAGCTGGCGGCTGCGGGGGCAAACTCGGTGCGCACCTGGGGTGCCGATGACGTCGGCGCGACGCTCGATGCGGCGCACGCCCTCGGTCTGTCCGTGACCGTGGGTATCTGGCTTGGCCACGAGCGCCACGGCTTCGATTACGACGACGCGGACCGGGTCCGGGAGCAGCTGGAACGCGCCCGCCAGACCGTGCTGCGCTACAAGGACCACCCGGCAGTGCTGCTCTGGGGCATCGGCAACGAGATGGAGGGCCTGGAGTCGGGCGACAATCCGGCCATCTGGGCGGCCGTGAACGACGTCGCCGCCATGGTCAAACAGCTCGACCCCGCCCACCCGACCATGACCGTCACCGCCGAGATCAGTGGTGGGCGCATCGAGGGCGTGCAGAAACGCTGCCCGGCTATCGACATCCACGGCATCAACACCTACGGCGGGGCATCGTCGCTGGCCGAGCGCTACCGCGCCAGCGGCGCGACCAAGCCCTTCGTGTTCACCGAATTCGGGCCGCCCGGGTCATGGGAGGTTCCAGTGAACGACTGGGGCGCGCCCTTCGAGCCGACGAGCACGGAGAAGGCGGCGTTATACCGGCTCGGCTACGAGCAAGGCGTGCTTGGCGCCCCGGGCCTTGCGCTGGGTTCGTACGCCTTTATC
>JAENXP010000501.1 GCA_016649475.1 Burkholderiales bacterium
AGTGCGGCAAGCGCATTCTTGCCTTCGCGTGCCTCGCTCTCGAGCAGTATCTTGCCGACGAGCGGGGTGATGGCCTTGACGGAATTGGGCACGGCGTAGAGTCCGGCCAGCGGCAAGCCCGCGTCCGACAGGCGGGCGCGCACGCGTTCACCGACCGCCCAGACCTGAAGCTTGCCCGCAACGGCGGCCAGGCTTCGCACCGCAAAATCCGCCACCGCGTCGTTGAACTGCCCCACCAATCCCTGATCGGAACCGAATACGACCGCACCGACCAAGGCCTCATCGGTACGTCCCCTGCCTTCTGCCGTGAGCCCCGCCGGCGCGCCCTGGCGCAGGCAAAGGCTCAGCCCCAACTCCACGGTCCGATAATAGTCCGCCAGGGCGCGCACCGATTGCTCGTATTGCCCGATGCTCGACGCGGCCAGGGCTTTCATCGAGCGCACCACCGACTGCAGATCGCCGGCACTGCCGATCTTGCGCCGCAGGCTCGCCGTGGTATCGCTCATCACTCCTCCCGCGGCTCCTGCGGGGAGGGGGCCCCCGCACGACTCTTTTGATCGCGCAGCCGCCCGATTGTGCTCTCGAGCAGCCGGGTCAATTTGACCGCGGCGCCGTCGACGGCCTGGTGCACCGACCCTGCGTGATGAGTGACCGCGATTGGCTGGCGGCCCTGGAGGCGGGCCTCCATTACGCAGCGCTTGTCGTCCTGGCCGCTCTTGTGGCCGACTTCGTCGGTCAGGTGAACCTCGACGCGCGTGACCTGATCGCTGAACCGGTCGAGGGCGCCCTCCACTACGCCGCTCACGTGCGCGGCAAGGGCCTCGCGACCCTCGATGTTATGGTCGGTGTTGATCTGAATTTGCATGGTGTTCTCCGGTTGTATCGTTGCTTGGCTAAATATCGGTAGTGGCAGCGGGCTTGGACTCGTCCCCGGGCTTGGGCTTGAAGCCGGCAAGCGCCTTGCGCGCGATGTCGACGATCGTTTTGCGATCCTCATCGCTCAACTTGTCGGCGGTCTCGAAGCGGGCGCATACCTGCGCCGGGATGTTCGCCGCCGCCTCGTGCACGGCGTGCTCGGCGTCGGTCATCTGCTCCAGCGGCACCGCGTCGAAGAGTTCTGCCGTCAACGCCAGCAGGATCGCAATTTGTGCCGGCACGGAGGCCGGGGCGAATTCCGGCTGCTTGAGGCAGGCGCGGATGCGCCGCCCATGCTCGATGACCTTGCGCGTGTTTTCATCCAGGCGGGCGCCGAAGCGGGCGAAGGTCTCGAGTTCCTCGAACTGGGCGTAGGCGAGCTTGAGGTCGCCCGCCACGGCGCGGTAGGCCGCGCGCTGCGCCTTGCCGCCGACGCGCGAAACCGATTTGCCGACATCGACCGCGGGCAGCACGCCCAATTCGAACAGCGACGGCGAGAGATAAATTTGCCCGTCGGTGATGGAAATCAGGTTGGTCGGAATGTAGGCGGAAATGTTCTGCGCCTCGGTTTCGATGATGGGCAGCGCAGTCAACGAGCCGCCGCCGAGTTCGGGGCGCAGGTGCGTGGCGCGCTCCAGCAGCCGCGCATGAATGTAGAAGATGTCGCCGGGAAACGCTTCGCGCCCCGGGGGGCGGCGCAGCAGCAGCGACAGCTCGCGATAGGCGCGCGCGTGATGGGTAAGGTCATCGTAGACGATCAGCACGTCGCGACCGGCCTCCATGAAATGTTCGGCGATGCTGGTCGCGGCGTAGGGCGCGATGAAAGCCAGACCCGGCGGGTCGTTGCCCTCGGTCACGACGAGGATGGTGTAGTCCATCGCGCCCTTTTCGCGCAAGGTCGCCACCGCTTTCGCCACTGCCGAGGCGCGCTGGCCGATGGCGCAATAGACGCACAGGGTATCCTTGCCGCGCTGATTGAGGATGGTGTCGATTGCAATGGCGGTCTTGCCCGTCTGGCGGTCGCCGAGTATCAGCTCGCGCTGGCCGCGCCCGATGGGAATGAGCGCATCGATGACCTTGAGACCGGTCTGCAGCGGCACGGTGACCGGCGCGCGATCCATGATCGGTGCGGCGGGCCGCTCGATCGGCAGGCGCTCGCCCGCAGCCAGCGCGCCCTTGCCATCCAGCGGCCGGCCCAAGGGGTCGATGACGCGCCCCAGCAAGCCCTCGCCCACGGCCACGTCCATGACCCGGCCGGTGCGCCGGACTTCGTCTCCCGTGTGTAGATGCCAGTATTCACCGAGCAGCACGACGCCAATCTCTTCCGCGTCCACGTTGAACGCAATGCCGAGCACATCGCCGGGAAACCTGACCAGCTCATCAAAGCCCACCCCGGGGAGCCCGGACACCTTGGCGATGCCGGTGGCGATGCTGGTGATCGTGCCCACTTCCCGTGGCGCAAGCTGCGGCGTGTATGCTTCCCGCGCCTCGCGCATTCCCTCAAATGCGCTGTCGAAAACGCTCTGCAGGCTCTCCGGTTTCAGGCTCATTGCTGCTTTTCTTCGGCTTTGGCTGCGTCCGGCGCGGGCTGGGCTGTGGGTTTGTCCTTTTCCTTCAGCAGTTCGCCTATACCCTGTTCCAGCGATTCCAGATAACCGGCGATATTCCAACCCACCTTGTGTCCGTCCGTGGCGAGTTCGATCCCGCTTACCAGTTCCGGCGCGGTCTCGAATCGAAGGCGGATTTCGGCCGAGAAGGATTCGTTTACCGCAGTCTGAATCGCTGCACGCTGCTCCGCAGGCAGGTCGAACGCGCTGCGCACGAGTCCCGGCGCAGACGCCGACTCGAGCGCCTCGCCCAGGACCGCTTTCGCCTTGCCGTCCATTTCGCGCAGCAGACGCGTGAACACCTCAGCCATGCGCTCTTCCAGACTCGTCGTAGCGAGATCGGCCAACGCCTTGCGTGCGATCGAAAACACCTCGACCCGCGCGCGGCGGCTGAGCGCTTCGCTCAAGTTCTGCTGTTCGCTCCTGAGCGCTTCCTCACGCTTGGCAGCAAGCGCGTCGGCGGCCTGCCGCGCCGCGTCGAGCAGCC
>JAENXP010000700.1 GCA_016649475.1 Burkholderiales bacterium
CGACTCGGTGCATCTCAAGATGGGCGAGTGGTTCGATCGTCTCGCCGACAGCGCCGGTCTGGCGCGGCCACCGCGGCTGAGCCGTGAGCAGGTCCAGGCCAGCGTGTCGCCAATGATGTGGTCGTTCATGCGCGAATCGCGCCGACTGGACAACACGCGGCTGCTGCGGGAACTGCGCGTACGCCTGCGCTATCCGGGCGTCGACACCTTGCTCGAAGCGCTGGCCGCGACAGCGGCCACCCCACCCCTCTGATACAATCGCCCCCGATTCCGCCGGTGTAGCTCAGTTGGTAGAGCAGCGCATTCGTAATGCGAAGGTCGGGGGTTCGACTCCTCTCACCGGCACCAGTAAAAGCAAGGGTCAGCGGGTTAGCGCCTGCTGACCTTTTTTGTTTTTGGGCGCCTAATCGAGCCACCGGTACATGCCTTCGCGCCTGGATTGGAACGAGGCCTAAGGGTTCGAATTGGCGCTGGGCTCTGTCAGTGCCTCGAAGCCGGCGACCACGTCGAACAATTCCTCGTCGATGCCGCCCTGGCGCAGGCGATGGAACGTCCGGCTCAGATCTTCCAACAGTTCGTCGATGTTTTTCTCGGCGCGTTGCATCGCAGCCAGGCGGCTGGCGTTTTCACTTGCCAGGGATTCGGCGCACGCCCTGAAAAGCGAAACGAAAAGATATTCGCGAACCAGCGCCAGCAGCGTCTGCTCCCGGCCATTCATGACCTCGGGCAAATTATTGGTCGGCCAGCGGATGGCAGCCAGGTCCCGTCGCCATACATCGTCCAGTGGCAGCAGCCGTTTACTCACGGGGGTGTAAATCGCTCCGGACTTGGGGCGGTTATGAAAAAGGTAAACCTGCGTGATCGCGCCCTTTTCACGCTGCAATTCCATCTCGATCAGAATCTGTCCAACCAGCGGCGTAATTGCGTTAATGGAGTTCGGCAGTGTGAAACTGCCCCTCAAACTCAGATCGATGTCAGCAAGGCGTGACTGAATGCGTTCGCCAACCGCCCAGACCATTTTCTCACCCGGCAGGCGTTCCAGCGTCTGCACCAGAAACGACACCATGTCTTCGTTGAATTGCCCGACCAGTCCCTGATCCGAGCCCAACACGACCGCGCCTATTGCTCCTGCGTCCTGCTGCGCTATGGGCATCGAGCCACCGGCGGATGCGCCCTGCCGGAAACTTGCGGCCAGGCCCAGTTGCACGGTCCGATAATAATCATCCAGGGCGCGGACCGCGTTCTCGTATTGCCCAATGCTCGACGCGGCCATGGCCTTCATCGTGTGCACCACGGATTCAAGATCTCCGGCGCTGGCGATCTTGCGCCGAAGGCTCGCGGCGGAGTCGCTCATTCCGGCTCGGAGGGTTCGGTCCAGTCCGCCGCTGCCGAGGGCCGCTCGGCACGGCCCAGGACGCTTTCGATCGAGCGCACCAATTTACCGGCGGCGCCGTCCACGGCCTGGCTCAGGCTAGCCGCCTCGTGCGTAACCGCTATGGGCTGGCGGCCTTTGATCCGGGCTTCCAGCAGGCAGTGTTTGTCGTTCTGGCCGCTCTTGTCGGCGTTCACGTCGCTCAGGTGCATCTCCACTCGTGTGATGTGATCGCTGAAACGACTCAGGGCGGCCGCCACTGTGCTGCGCAAGTGCGCCGCCAGCGCCTCATGGACTTCGATGTTGTGGTCGGTGTTGACCTGGATGTGCATGGTGTTCTCCTGCTGTGATGGTGCGTGACTCGCTGCCAAGTTTAAGGTTAGTAGGTCTCGGCCAGCGATTCGGGGGCGAGCAAATTCATCATGACTTCCCCTCGGGCAAGAAACCTGCGAGCGCATTGCGGGCGATCTGGATAACCCTCGCCCGATCTTCGTCGCTCAGTTTATCGGCGGCATCGAATCGTGCGACCACCTCCTCCGGAATGTTCGCCGCTGCCTCGCGTACGGCACTCTCCGCATTTGTCATCTGGTCAGGCGACACGCCGTCAAACAGTCCAGCCGTCAATGCCAGCAGCACGGCGATTTGCGCCGGCACGGAAACCGGGGAGAACTGCG
>JAENXP010000135.1 GCA_016649475.1 Burkholderiales bacterium
CGGTGAAAAAAGCGAAATAAAACACGTTGGAAAAGTTGTGTTCGATGTCAACCTGAGGAGGCGAGAATGAAAATACTCATTATCGGCGGCGGCATGGGCGGCACTATCCTGGCGAACAATCTTGCGCGGCGCTTGTCCGCGGAGCTGCGATCAGGAAAAGCGCGCATTACCATGCTGTCGGCGTCGGACAAGCATCTGTACCAGCCCGGCCTGCTCTATCTCGCCATCGGCCGCACCACGCCCGACGCTTTGTATCGCGACCAGGCCGGCTTGCTCGAGCCCGGAATCGAGTTCCACGTCGATCCGGTGGAGGAATTCAAACTCGACAACAACCAGGTCAAGACGAAAAGCGGCAAGACCTACGGCTACGACACGCTGGTGATCGCGACCGGCTCGCGCATGGTTGCCGAAGAGGTGAAAGGCCTGGCGGAAAACGCCGAGTTCTTCTATACGGAAGAGACCGCGCTCAAGATGATGCGCCGGCTGCAGGAATTCAAGGGAGGCAAGGTGGTGGTCACCGTCGGCGTGCCGCACAAGTGCCCGATGGCGCCGCTGGAGATCACCTTCATGCTGCACGACTACTTCAAGGAGCGCGGCCTGGGCGACAAAGTGCAGTTGCACTACACCTATCCGATCAACCGCGTGCACAGCCTGGAGAACGTCGCGAAATGGGCGGCGCCCGAGTTCGGCCGCCTCGGCATTACCTCCGAGACCTTCTTCAACATCAAGGAGGTCGACGGCGAGAAACGCATCCTGCGCAGCGAAGAAGGTTCGGAAGTGCCCTTCGACCTGCTGATCGCGATTCCCGCGCACCGCGGAATGGAAGTGATCGAAAAGAACGGGCTGGGCCAGAACGGCTGGATTCCGACCAACAAGACCAAGCTCAACATGGAGGGACGCACCAACGTCTACGTGATCGGCGATACCACCAACATCCCGATCAGCAAGGCGGGCTCCACCGCACACTTCGAGGCGGAAACCCTGGGCGAGAACATCGCGGCCATGGTGAAAATGGGCATGGACACGCCGGTGCGCGAATACGACGGCAAGGTGTTCTGTTTCATCGAGGCCGGTCTCGACCGCGCCACCTACGCCATGTTCAACTACCAGAATCCGCCCGATCCCAAGGCCCCGACCCGTGCCATGCACTGGTTCAAGGCAGCGTACAACAAACTTTACTGGGCGTCGGCGCGTGGCCTGCTCTAGCCGGGAGGGGACATGAACGCAGAAGCGAAGGACATTCCCGGCACGATGCAGGAACTGGAAGGCGTCGCGACGGCCGCACGAGACGCGATGACCGAGGATATTGTCGGCCGCGTCGCCGACAGCGCGGCCGGCGCGATGGATCTGATCGACCAGGTGAACCGCAGCGGCCTGTCGCGCGCGATTCCACAGCTTGCACAGATGGTCGAGAACGGCGATCTGCAGCGCCTGGTCAACCTGGCGCGCATCTACGGCTCGGCCGAGGATGCGCTTACCGAGGAAATGATCGGACGCGTCGCCGACGCTGTAGGCGGCGGTTTGAGCCTGCTCGATCAAGTCAACCGCTCCGGCCTGGAAAAGGCCCTGCCGGTGCTGACGCGGCTGGTTGCAGACGGCGACATCGAGCGCCTGGCGCAGCTCGCGCGCGTCTACGGCGCGGCGCAGGACGCCTTGAGCGAGGAGATCGTGGGCCGGCTGGCCGAGGCAGCGAGCGAAGGGCTGTCGCTGCTCGACCGGCTCAACCGCGGCGGGGCCGGGCGGCTGGTAGAGATGCTCGCCAAATTGGAGGCGAGCGGATCACTTGAGCGCGTCGCTACGCTCCTGCCTACCTTTGTCGACCGGCTCGACATGGTCGGGGGGCTGCTGGAGGCCATGGAATCGGCCGCGAAGCAGGCCGAGGCCGAACGCACGGAAGGCGGCATCGTCGCCATGTACAAGATGATGACCGATCCGCGCACGCAGGAAACGCTGCGCTTCATGCTCGCTCTCGGGCAGCATATGCACGAGAGCTACGCGCGCAGGTCTTGACGCGGGATGCAGCATAAGGCCGGCCGCCGCGGCGGCCGGTGCTGTCGCGTGCGGGTCAGTGCCTTGCCTGTATCGTTCGCGAGCCCCGGCAAGAACCTGTCTTTCGGCGGCGTTGCCAGTTCGGCCGGAATTCTTCAAATGCGCGCAGCACGTCCGCCGCGTACATCAGCGAAGGGCCGCCGCCCATATAGACTGCGACCGCCAGCGCTTCGGCCGGTTCTCCGGTTGAACGGATAGTCTAATATTGCAGGATCGGCGGCTTTCGCTGCCTGATTTTTGTCGGGAGCATCACATGCAGCAACGGCTAAGCCTGTCCAGGGCGGCGCGGCTGGTGGGTGTTGCGCGCGGAACGCTGCAGCAAATGATCCAGACGGGGGAGTTACGCTCCTTCGATGGCATGGTGTCGCTAGGCGATCTGATGGAACTTTTTCCCACGGCCCGGCTGGAGAGCGATATCGGGTTCGAGCGCGTCACCAAGATACGGGATGAAGCTTTTGGCAAGCGCCTGCGTGAGCGCCTGCTGCCGAGCCAGGAAATACTGGCGCAACGCTTGTTCGAGCAAAGCCGCGAACTGGTGGACTTGCGCGCGCACCTGCAGCGCTACCATGCCATGGTGGTGCGACTGCGCGAGCGCCTGCAGGAGCAGGAGGTGCACGCTGCGGGAGGGGCGCCGGCTGCCGCGGCGCAGGAACTGGGGGCCATCCTCGACCGCGAGCTGGAAGCGGTACTGGGCGGGTCCGATGTGCCGAACCCGCTCGCGGTGATGGATGATATGCTGCGCGTGATGTCCGCACATGTCGTCATTCACCCCAGCCGCCACGAGTTTTTCGTCGACGGCGCCGATACCATTCTCGATGCTGCGCTGCGCTCGGGGCTCGCCGTCAACTACGGCTGCAGCAATGGCAACTGCGGGCTGTGCAAGGCGCGCGTGGTGTCCGGCCAGGTGCAGAAAGTCCGTCATCAGGACTATGTGCTGAGCGAGGCGGAGAAACGGCAGGGTTACACGCTGCTGTGCTCGAACACGGCTGTTGGGGATCTGGTGATCGAAGCGCTCGAGTCCACCCTGCCGAGCGATATTCCGGAGCAGCAGATCGTGGCGCGGGTCAAGGCGGTGCAGGCGCTCGGCGACGACCTGAAGTTGTTGCACCTGCAGACGCCGCGCACCAACCGTCTGCGTTTTCTGGCGGGCCAGAATTTGACCCTGACGGCGGGCGCGGCCTCGGCGCCGCTGCCGATCGCCAGCTGCCCCTGTGACGACCGCAATCTGCAGTTCCATGTCTTGCGCGATGCGCAGGACGGCTTCGCGCAGCGCGTATTCGACGGGCTCAAGTCCGGCGACGCCGTCACGCTGTTCGGACCCTGGGGAGACTTCGTCCTGCGCGCCGATTCTGCGCGCTCCATCATCTTTATCGCCTGCGACACCGGTTTTGCCCCGGTCAAGAGCCTGCTCGAGCACGCCATGGCGCTGGAGTTGTCCGAGCAGCTCTATCTTTACTGGCTGGCGACGCCTCCGACCGGACATTACCTGGCCAACCTGTGCCGATCCTGGGCCGATGCGCTGGACAACTTCACTTATGTGCCGGTCGCGGCGGAGCACGGCGACGCGCTCGAGCTGATGCGCGACATCGGCGCCGGCCACCCCGAGCTGAATGGGTTCGACATCTACGTCGCGGGACCGGAAGCATTCGTAAATACCGCCACGGCAACGCTGCTGGAGCAGGGATTTCCGCAAACACAATTGACTGCCGCGATCGTCTGACCATGCCCTATTACATCTATAAGCTGCCCAGCTTTCCCTTGCGCATGCTGGAGAAGCTCGAACAGCATGACGCATTTCGCGACGCCTCCGCGCGCGCCAAGACCTTGCGCGCCGGGCTGCCCCCCGCCGAGGGCGCCTTGATCAAGGTGATTCTCGCGGACAACGAACTGCACGCCGAGGACCTCCTGTCCCAGCAGCGTGCGCCGCAGCCCAACCCCGACGACGACTGAGCGCGCGATGGACGAATCGGCTTTCCGTCGCGCGCGCGATGCCATGACGCCGCGCCCCTGCGCATTCGAGAAAGCGATGCTCGCCGGGGCATGCAGCTGTTCGCTGGCTACGCGGCGCAACATCGCCGAACGCGAAACGGTGGCGTGCGAATCTGCGCCCGCACGCGAGGAATGCGCGCAGTTGTGCAGCCTGTTGCGACAGAAGTCGGCGTTTGCGTTGAAGCTGACGCAGGTGGAGGGGCCCTTGTCCCACGCGCAGGAGATGAAGGTGGAATGCGGGGGACTGCGCGGGCTGATGCAATCGCTGGCGACCTGCGTCGAGGTCGCGGTTCCGCTCCGGTCGGCCGCGGCCGCAGAGCCGGGGCCGGCATCGGCCGCCCCGCACGAACCCCCATCGGCCGCCGATGTGCGCAGCCTGGTGCAGTCCTGCGCCGGGAAATACGGCGGTCTGGTGAACCTGCCGTACTCGCTCATAGTCCAATCGGTCGTTGCCTATCAAAACCGCCGCCGCCGGCCGTGACAACGATGCCCTTTACCGACTTTCCCCAACTGGTGCAAAGCGTGCAGCGCAACTGCGATATTGCCGACGCTCGCCACGCGCGCGAGACGACGCTGTGCAACTATCTGCTGGATATGCGCGAGTTCTATCGCTGGGAACACGAGGTTCCCCTGGCACGGGCGCTGCCGCGGCAAGAGCTCGGAAGCTGGATCACGGAGCGCGAGGCGCTGTGGGACGGACTGCAGGACGGCGACCTGGAGCCGCTGCGCGTGGATAAGCACAGCTACGACGCCTTCGAAGTCGCAGCCATCAACGCCGCGCTGATGCCCCGGGGCCTGGTCTATGGCGGCGGCTACGGCCGTTTCGGCAAGCCGAATTTCTTTCTGGCGCAACTCGAGCGCAGCGAGCAGCGCGAGGGACTCAGGATTTTCGTCTCCGGCTGCGAGTATGCGCGCGATCTCACCGCCCCGCCTGCGGCGCTCCTCGACGGTGCGGTATTCCTGCGCCGGGACGCGCTGCGACGCTGGCTGTGGGACAAAATCGAAATCTGGGGCGTGCGTAAATCGGACGGCGCGTTGAAGTCTGCGCTGGATTGCTATGGCTTTGCGGCGGACGCGGAGCAGGCGCTGGAGCGCATGTCGGAACAGGAGGCGGAGACGCTGATCCTGCACGAACTCGGCGAAGCCATGGCCGAACCCCTGCTCGGGCCCGTCTGGCGGGATCTGATCGCATCGTTTAAAGGGCGGCGGGCAGAAATTCTCGCGCGCGCAGTGCGCGACAACCTGGCCGACTGCCTGTCCACGCTGCCGCGCTTGATCGAACGCGAGGCAACCGGCTCGATGCACTTTTATTTCGCCAACTTCGAGGGCGTGCGCAGCAAAGTATTTCCGCTGCTGGCTCGGGCTTACCGCGACTGGCGCGAGTCCGGAAGTCTTGCTCCTTTGCGCGAAGCTGCGCAGATGGGCAGTGCACACTGGCATCAGGCCGCGCTGTCGCTGCTGCGCGTGCATCAGGCCGATCCTGCCGCCGAGCAGGCCATTGCCGCGTGGATCGAGGATCCGGCGGCGATCTCACTCTAAGAACCCGTAACAAAAGTCATTTTGTTACGCTCTGACCTAGGGGGAACACGAGGGGGCTTATCCTCCTCGTTTGGTTAGAGACAGCGGCCCGCACTGCGCTTTGGCCGGGCTAGCGGCTACCAGTTTGCGTACAGGCGGCCCTTCTCCATCTTTGCGTCGAAGCGCTTCAGCGCTTGCGTGCCCTTCTTTATGCAAGCGCCGGTGGCGAGGTCGAACGCCCACTTGTGCTTGGGGCAAGTCAACTCCAGACCTTCCAGTGCCAGGTGCGGGATGTTGGTGACCTGATGCGGGCAGCGGCTGTCATAGACGCGATATTCCTTGCCCTTGCGGTAGACGAATAGTCCGCGCCCGTCGCAGTCCAGCCGCGCCACCTCGCCGTCGGCAATCTGGTCCGCGGCCGCCACATCGTGCCAGCGCGCGGCGGCGCCCATGTTCTCGGGGCGGAATTCGGGCAGGTCGAGTGCGAGGATGACGTCCACGGCCCAGACGATTTTCGCCAGCCCCAGCGCGGGGAAGGCCATCATGATCGCATCGAGCACTTCCATCGGACTCGCGCCATCGCGCAGCGCGCGCAGCAGGTACTGGCGCAGGCCGGTTTCGGTCTGAGAATGGACTTTGGTGATGACCGAGATCAGCGCGCGCGTCTTGGGGTCGAGGTGCTTGCCGCTTTCCTTGAGGAACTTGAAATAGTGCGGAATCGCGTCGGGCCGCACCTTGATCAGATAGTCCAGAGCGTCACTCATGGCGCATCGCCTATATCGAAGATTCAGGAACTGCCATTCTACCTGCTGCCCAAGGCGCAGGTGTTACCCGTGGCGCCCGGTGCGCGCCGGAGCGCAGCCTCAGCCGGCGCCGATCCGCTGATAGTAGCGCGCGCGGTAGATCAGGCGGCGGTGCCGCGGCGACTCCGTGAAGGGCGTGCGCGTGTGCAGAATGTTGTTGCTGAGCAGTCCCATGCCGGGCTCTAGCCGTCCGCGAAACAAGCAGGGCGTAGCCGCAGCAAGAATCTCTTCGAGCGCGGCAAGAGCGGCACGGGTGGCGGCATC
>JAENXP010000380.1 GCA_016649475.1 Burkholderiales bacterium
GGAGGAACAGAGCACGGTCGCGCAACTTGAAGCGGCGACCCGCGTTGTTCCGCAGCCTTCCGAAGCCGAGCTTCGCGCCTATTACGAATCCCATCCCGAACAATTCACGCAGCCGGAACAACTGCGCCTGTCTATGATTCTGCTCAAGATCGACCCGTCCTCGGAGGCGCCTGAACGGGAACTGGTGGTGGCGCGTGCGCAAGACCTTGCCGGGCAACTCGCGAACGGCGCGGACTTCGCCGAACTGGCACGGCAGCACTCCGATGACCGCACGGCGCCCGATGGCGGCGACCTGGGTTACCGTCATCGCGGCACCCTGCCGCCGGGCATAGAAACCGTGATCGACCAGATGGCCAAAGGCATGATCTCGGAACCGCTGAAGTTGCTCGAAGGTATGGCAATTTTCCGGCTGGACGAGCGCAAACCGGCGAACCTCAGGACATTGGATACCGTGCGGCGCAACGTGACGGAACTTTGGGTGCGTGAACGCGGAGAGGCGCAGTGGCGCGAGTTGAACGCCCGCTTGCGCGCCGGCGCCGAAATCAGGATGGTCATCGAGGGTGATCGCGAGTACGCCAGTGATAGCCGCGCGCTCAGCGCAATCGCGGCGCATTGAGCTGTGGCGTGGCGCGACGAACGAGAAATGTGATGTGCGGAGTCCGGGGATATACATTTGGCGCGCCGCAGTACTTGTCGCTTGGTGTGCGGGCTTGATGATTCATGCTGACACTGCAGGTGCGAATCCGGTGCCGGAAATCAAGGGCAGAACGAGCGTCGGCGTTTCGTCTGACACTGAGGAAATGTCGCAGGCTGCGGACCTGGATTCGGCGGACGCAGCGAACCCTGAGGAATATCCCGGCGGTCTCGGCTGGGGACTCCCGCCGGTGCGATGGGGGGGGAATCTGGCCGCGGATTTTCGTGCTGACAGGGTAGGAAACCAATCGCGGCGGCTGAGATTGACCGAATTGGCCACCATCAGGGCCTCGAGTTACATCTATCAACCGTGGTTTGCGCTAGTTAGCGGCGGCTTGGGATTTGTCGCCGGCAGGGAGCGAGTGAGCGATACCGTGGCGCTCAATCTCGACCAGTCGAGCAGGACGAGCTACAGCGCGGTGACCGGGAATGGCGATTTGACCTTGTTTCCGGTGAGCCGGTTTCCGTTCAACGCCTACTACGATGTGAGTGACAGCCGCGCCAGCGGTGAACCGAACACCGACGATTTCACCAATACTCGTTGGGGCATGCGCCAGAGCTATCGCCCGCCAGAAGGCGGTGACAATTACATCGCAAGCTTCAACCGCAGTACGCTCGAGTCGCAGTCATTCGGCCGGGACACAGTGAACGCGCTCGAGGCAAGCATGAACCGGAATGCCGGCCCGCAGTCCTTTGACCTCGCAGCCAGGTACACCAGCAATACGCGCAGCCTCACCGGAGAGCATACTGGGCTGAGCGAGTTGCATGCGCGAAGCAGCTACTCACCTGAACCGGAACTGTCGGTCGAGAGTCTTGCCAGTCTGAGCAACAGCGATTATCGCCTGCTGTTCGCCGGGGTGCCCACGGACAATCGTTCGAATTTCACGCAGGCCAGCACATTCGCGACCTGGCGCCCGCAGGAGTACTCTTCACTGTACCTGACCGGCGGCGGCCGCTTGTTCCGCTCGGTGATCGAAAGCGGTACGGATAAAGCGCAGACCCTCACCTTGAGCGGCAACCTTGCTGCGACTTACGCGCTGAATCGCCAGACCAGCATCGCCGCCGGCGCGTCCGCAACGCAACTGGTCACGGATTCAGTCGGCCGTCTGATTACAACCCAGACTGCCGCGATAACGCGCATCAGCGATCCCGTCGGTATTTTCGGGGCCAATTACACCTGGAACATAGGTGCGAACTTTTCCAACCAAACCGGCATCCCGGAAGGGGCGCGCCAGGACCTGGGCGGCCAGTTCGGGCACAACATCAATCGCAGCGTGACCCTGGGAGAGTACTCGCAGGCGGACTTCGGCTTCGGACAGAGTGCCAGCACCAGCTATGACAACGTGACCGGGCGCGCGCAAACGCTGAACAACAATGCGAACGCGTCCTGGCGCCTGTACAGCGCGACGGCGACCAGCGCATACGTGAGCCTGCTCGGCACCGACTCGCGCACCAGCGGAATCAACGCCAACCATTTTCAGATGGTCAATTTCCAGGTGAGCGGCCAGGTCCAGTTCAACCAGGTTTCCTATGCCGCGGCAAACCTGACCGTGCAGGCCATACGCCAAAGCACGCCCGACACGCCGCGTACGTCGGCACCAGGCCATTCCAGCGGCAATTTGAGCTATTTCCGACAGAACGCATTCGGTGTGCCGCGTCTGCGCTATGCCGCGCTCTACAACATAAACGAATCGCAGTTCACGTCGCGGCTGCAGGGGGACGTCGATGCGCCGCGCGAGCGGGTGGACCAATCGTTCGAGCAGCGGCTTGACTACAGTCTGGGACGCATTGCGCTGCGCCTGTCCATGCGCTTTGCGCGAATCGAGGGCCGGCCGGAAGCGCTGATTTTCTTCCGCGTGGACCGGGAGTTCGGAAGTTTCTAGTCGTGGGGATAAACATGGTGATTGGAGCGGATCTGTGAGCAAGCACTGGAGAGCGGTGGTGGTGTGTGCAGCGCTGGCGGCAAGTGCCATGGCGCTGTCCGGCGGCGCGCGCGTGGCACATGCAGAGTACGGCGACGTGGTCATGAACAATTACGCGGACAAGGCAGGTATGCGCCCGGTGGTATTTCCGCACTGGTTTCATCGCGTGCGGTTCCGCTGCAAGGTGTGCCATACCGACCTCGGGATGAAGTTCAAGGCTGGAGGAAACGAAATCAACATGCTGAAGATCATCGACGGGCAGTACTGCGGCGCCTGCCATAACGGCACGGTGGCTTGGTCGGTGGAGAACTGCGACCTGTGCCATTCAGCCAAGCCGGGGACGCCGACGCAGGCACACGAGAGCACCGTCAACCTGTTGGGCAGGACCGCGACGCCAGGCGCAGCGGCAGCGGCAGCGGGCGCGGCCAGGCCGGCAACAGGCAATAAGAAATAGGACAACAGAGTATGAAACATCGACCGATACCGATTGCGTGTGGGCTGGTACTCGCGGCGCTGCTCGTCACATCGGCGCAGGCGCAGAAATTGCCGAATGCCAAAGCCGTGTACGACGCGACCTGTGCGCCGTGCCACGCGACTGGCGCTGCCGGGGCACCGCGCACAGGTGATACGGCCGCCTGGTCGGCCAGGTTCGACAAGGGCATCAGCGAGCTCTACGCGTCCGCCATCAAGGGCAAGGGCGCCATGCCGCCGAAGGGGGGGAACTCGTCGCTGACCGACGCTCAAGTCATGGCGGCGGTCAACTACATTACCGGCCTCAGCGCGTCCCCTGGTGCGGCCCCATCGAAGGAACCATCGAAGGAACGCAAGAGCGCCAAACCGGCGGAAACCGCGAAAGGAGGCACCGCGCCCAAGGCGGCCAAGGGCGGTGCTGTCGTCGTGGCGGATACGACAAAGGGCAAATTGGTATATCAGGCGACCTGCGCTGCCTGTCACTCGTCCGGACTGGCGGGGTCGCCCAAGCTTGGCGACGTTGCGGCCTGGGCGCCACGCACCAAGGCCGGAACGGATGCACTGTACGCCAACGCCATCAAGGGCAAAGGAGCCATGCCGCCCAAAGGCGGCAACGCTTCGCTTCCGGACGCAGAACTGCGCGCAGCAGTCGACTTCATGCTGGCACAACTGCACGGCGACGCTGCCCGCCCCAAA
>JAENXP010000498.1 GCA_016649475.1 Burkholderiales bacterium
CGGGCAGGCCGTGCGCGCCTGGCTCGCCGAAAAACAACTGGACTTCCCTGAACTGGTCCTGGAAAACGGCTCGGGCCTGTCGCGCGAGGAGCGCATCAGCGCGGAACACATGGGCAGCCTGCTGCTCGAAGCCTGGCGCAGCGCGGTGATGCCGGAGCTGATGTCCTCGTTGCCCCTGGTCGCCTATGACGGCACCATGCGCCGCCGACTGCGTTCCGACGCCATCGCCGGCCAGGCGCATATCAAGACCGGTTCGCTCGCCGACGCACGTACTCTGGCGGGGTATGTGCTGGACAAACATGGACGGCGCCGAGTGGTGGTGCTGTTCATCAACCACCCCAATGCCGGCGCCGGCCAGCCGGCGCAGGATGCGCTGCTGCAATGGGTGTACGAGGGTGGGGCCGGGCGAGGGAACTAAGCCGCCTTTTCCTGGTCCTGGTTTCAGGGGCCCTTGGGACCACAATACGGTCTGCTTGACCAAAATCAAACGGGGGCACTCGCCACGGACTACGATTGGAGCATTCGCAACCCACAACCCGGGAGCCATCATGGACACCAAAGTTCAAGCCGTCACGAGTGAAAAACTGGTTGCGGATCTGCGCATAGTGATCGCCGACACCGAACAGCTGCTCAAAGCAATCATCGGCGAATCCGGCGAAAAGCTGGCTGCGCTGCGGCCGCGCCTGGAAGAAAACCTGCGCAGCGCCAGGGCGCGCCTGGCCGAATTCGAGCAAATGGCCGGCGATAAAGCGCGCGCCGCTGTCGAGGTGACCGATGGCTACGCCCACGACCATCCCTGGAGAATCGCCGGTGTCAGCGCCCTGGTCGGCGTCGCCCTCGGCTTGCTGATCGGCCGGCGCTAATTGCTCGTCGCAGCGGCGCTGCCCGCCATACTGCCAACGACAACGTCAGAACTTGCGCGGACGGCGACCCGGCCGCACGGATCGGCGATTTACCCCTCCGCACCGATTTTGCTTTAATTCAGAACCGTGGTTTCTGAACGGATACGCTTTTCATCCGTTCAGAAACCACGGTTGGCGCGCGGAGCGCGCAATGGCCGTGCTGTGACATCGGCAGACGTGCGAGGACACCTCCAACTATGCCGCCAGAACTTGCGCGGCCGGCGGCCCGTCCGCACCGATCGGCGATTGCGCACGGACGATGAAGCCGTCCGCACGCAATCGCCGATCTCTGATTAAACCCCCTGCACTGTTTCGGTTTTATCCATAACCGCGTTTTTCGCGCGGATGCTGACGCATCCGCGCGAAAAACGTGGTTGGCGCCCGATAGCGCGCAACGTCAGCGTACCAAGCCCGGCACGTGCACTGCAGCGCAATTTGAGACAGGGCGATCAAATCCCCAAGCTGCCCCACAGCGCGTCCACGCGCCGCTTCACCTCTGCATCCATGGCGATCGGCGTGCCCCAGCCGCGGCTGGTTTCGCCCGGCCATTTGTTGGTCGCGTCTATGCCCATTTTCGAGCCCAGACCCGACACCGGGCTGGCGAAGTCCAGATAGTCGATAGGGGTACGCTCCGCCAGCAGCGTATCGCGCGCGGGATCGACGCGTGTGGTCAGCGCCCAGATCACTTCCTTCCAGTCGCGGATATCGACGTCGTCGTCGGTGACGATGATGAACTTGGTATACATGAACTGGCGCAGGAAACTCCAGATGCCGAACATGACGCGCTTGGCGTGGCCGGGATACTGTTTTTTCATGCTCACCACGGCAAGCCGGTAGGAACAACCCTCGGGCGGCAGATAGAAGTCGGTGATTTCGGGGAACTGCTTTTGCAGCAGCGGCACGAACACTTCGTTCAGGGCCAGGCCCAGCACCGCCGGCTCGTCCGGCGGCTTGCCGGTGTAGGTGCTGTGGTAGATCGGGTCACGGCGCATGGTGATGCGCTCGATGGTGAACACCGGAAAGCGCTCCTGCTCGTTGTAATACCCCGTGTGATCGCCGAACGGCCCTTCCAGGGCCGATTGGTAGGCTGCCGCCCCGGCGGCGGCGGCCCCCACGCTTTCCTCCGGGTGTATCGCACCCTCGAGCACGATCTCCGCGCCCGCCGGCACCAGCAGTTCGTTGCCCAGGCATTTCACCAGTTCGGTCTTGGCGCCGCGCAACAAGCCGGCGAACTGATACTCGGAGATCGAATCCGGCACCGGCGTCACCGCCCCCAGCATGGTGGCCGGGTCCGCGCCCAGGGCTACCGCAATCGGAAACAGCTCGCCCGGGTGATGCAGGCAGTGGTCGCGGAAATCGAGCGCGCCGCCGCGTTGCGCCAGCCAGCGCATGATCACCTTGTTCGGCGCGATCACCTGCTGGCGGTAGATGCCCAGATTCTGCCGGGATTTCAGCGGCCCGCGGGTGACGGTGAGGCCCCAGGTGATCAGCGGCCCGGCGTCCCCGGGCCAGCAGGTCTGCACCGGCAGCCGGGAAAGGTCGACGTCCTTGCCCTCCCACACGATATCCTGGCAGGGCGCGCTGCTCCTTACCGTCGGTGCCATGTTGAGCACCTGCTTCAGCACCGGCAGCTTGTCCCAGGCGTCCATCAGTCCCTTGGGCGGGTCCGGCTCCTTCAGATACGCGAGCAGCTTGCCCACTTCGCGCAGCGCCGCTACCGATTCCTGGCCCATGCCCAGCGCCACGCGCCGCGGCGTGCCGAACAAATTCGCCAGCACCGGAATGTGCGCTCGTCCGGCGACGCCGTCATAGCCTTTGGGGGTTTCGAACAGGATGGCCGGACCGCCGGCTTTGAGCACGCGGTCGCACACCTCGGTCATTTCCAGGTGCGGATCGACCTCGACCGCGACCCGCTTGAGCTCGCCCTGTTGTTCCAGTTGCGCGATAAAGTCGCGCAGATCCTTGTAGCGCATGAATGAGGGTCCCGTTAACGCCAAACGTAATCCGCAGCGATGCCGGCAAAAATCACTCCGCCAACCCAGTTGTTGTGCAAAAAAGCCTTGAAGCAATCCTCGCGCCTGCGCTCGCGTATCAGGCTGTAGTGATAGAGCATGATGCCGCCGGCGGCACC
>JAENXP010000152.1 GCA_016649475.1 Burkholderiales bacterium
GCAATAGGCACACCAGAGTTACGTACATCGCACCTGCCATGGTGAGCCGCGTGAGAATCTTCTCGAGATAGCGCGCGGTCTGATCGCCCGGGCGGATTCCTGGCACGAACGCGCCGCTTTTCTTCAAGTTATCGGCGGTGTCCTTCGGGTTGTACTGCAACGCCGTATAGAAAAAGCAGAAGAAGATGATCGCGCTCGCATACAGCATGACGTAGATTGGCTGTCCCGGTGAAAGTGTCCCGGAGATGTCGCGCAGCCAACTCATTCCTTCGCTTTGGCCGAACCATCCGGCCAGGGTCGCCGGAAACAGAATGATGCTCGACGCGAATATCGGCGGGATCACACCGGCCATGTTGAGCTTGAACGGCAGGTGCGAGGCCTGACCGCCATAGACCTTGTTGCCGACCTGGCGCTTGGCGTAGTTCACCAGGATCTTGCGCTGGCCGCGTTCGACGAAGCACACCGCCCAAGTAACCAGGACCACGGCTGTCGCGATCAGGAGCGCCGTAAGCGGATGCATGGCGCCAGTACGCACCAACTCCAAGGTTCCGCCGACGGCGTTGGGCAGCCCTGCGGCGATGCCGGCGAATATGATAATGGAGATGCCGTTGCCGAGACCGCGCTCCGTTATCTGCTCGCCCAGCCACATTAGAAACATGGTACCGGTGACCAGCGTACTCACGGTGACGAAGCGGAACATGAGCCCCGGATCAAGGACCAGTCCCGGCTGCGATTCCAGCGCAATGGATATGCCGGTTGCCTGAAACAGGGCCAGGAGCACCGTGCCATAGCGTGTGTACTGGGTAATTTTGCGCTGCCCCGCCTGGCCTTCCTTCTTCAACTGCTCCAGGTGCGGCGATACCGTCGTCATCAGCTGCATGATGATCGATGAAGAGATGTAGGGCATGATGCCCAAGGCGAAGATAGTGAAACGCGACAAAGCGCCACCCGAGAACATGTTGAACATGCCCAGGATCCCACCCTGCTGCGACTTGAACAGATCGGCAAGCACGTTCGGGTCGATTCCGGGCACGGGGATATGTGCACCGGTGCGGAACACGACCAGAGCGCCGAGCAGGAACAGCAGGCGCTTTTTCAGGTCGCCAAACTTGCCCGTCTTGCCGATATTTTGAGCGTGGGTAGCCATTTAGCTGAGCGGCGATTAAGCCTTCTCGCCCTTTCCCTTGGATTTGGACTTGTCTTTGGCAGCTGGCGCGGCGGCGCCCTTGGCCGCTTTCGGTGCCTTAGCCTTGGCTTTCGCCTTGTCCTTGGTTTCGGCTTTGACGCCCTTGGGCGCCTCGGCTCTGGCTTTCGCCTTGGCGATAGCTTCGGTCCTGGCCTTGGCCTTCTTGCCCTTGCCTACGGGTGCCTTCACTTCCAGCGCAGCAATACTTCCTCCGGCCGCTTCGATCGCGACCCTGGCACCCTTAGTGACCCGAAGGCCGCTCAAGCTCACCTTGCGCTCAAGTTTTCCCGACAGAATGACTTTCACCACTTCAGTCGCCTCCGGCACGACGCCTGCTTCCTTTAGTGCTTTCAGATCGATGTCTGCAAGCTGCATTTTTTGCAGATCGGACAGACGCACCTCTGCGGTCAGACCGCGAGCAAGCGAATTGAAGCCGCGCTTGGGCAGGCGCCGCTGCAACGGCATTTGTCCGCCCTCGAACCCAACTTTATGAAAACCGCCAGACCGCGACGACTGGCCCTTGTGGCCACGTCCCGCAGTCTTTCCCAGACCGGAGCCAATGCCGCGACCGACGCGGCGGCGCGCTCGTTTGGAGCCTGCGGCAGGCTTGATTGTATTGAGCTGCATTTATGCCTCGCACTTCACCAGGTAGTACACCTTGTTGATCATGCCGCGGATGGCAGGCGTGTCCTGCAGCTCCACGGTGTGGTTGATGCGCTTCAGTCCCAGCCCGCGCACCGTCGCGCGATGTGACGCCTTGCAACCGATCACGCTCTTCACCAGGGTAACTTTGAGCTTCTTGTCCGCCATGATTGCCCTCAACCGGTGATTTCTTCGACCGATTTGCCGCGCTTGGCGGCAATTTCGGACGGCGTGTTCATGGATTTCAATCCCTGCAGAGTCGCGCGCACCACATTGTAGGGGCTGCCAGAACCGATGCACTTGGCGAGCACGTTGGTGATCCCCATGACCTCGAACACCGCGCGCATGGCGCCGCCGGCAATGATTCCCGTACCTTCGGACGCCGGCTGCATGTAGACCTTGGCCGCGCCGTGGCGCCCCATCACGGCATGATGCAGCGTGCCGTTCTTCAGGCTGACACGGAACATTTTGCGCCGCGCTTCTTCCATGGCCTTTTGCACCGCCACCGGAACTTCGCGCGATTTGCCCTTACCCATCCCGACCCCGCCGTCACCGTCACCGACTACCGTGAGCGCGGCAAAACTGAGAATTCGACCGCCCTTCACCACTTTGGTGACGCGGTTGATTGCGACCATTTTCTCGCGCAGGCCGTCACCTCGGTCGTCCTGACCCTGCATCTTGCCCTGCATTCTGCCCTGCATCTTCGCCATATTCGTCCCCGATTAAAACTTGAGCCCGGCTTCGCGCGCGGCATCTGCCAGCGCCTTTACACGGCCGTGATACTGCAGGCCGCCGCGGTCAAATGCCACTTTCTCGATACCGAGTTGTTTTGCTTTGGCGGCAATGCGCTTGCCCACGGCCTCGGCCGCCGCTACGTTGCCACCATTCGCCACCGTCGTGCGCACTTCCTTCTCCAGCGTTGACGCCGCCGTCAGGACCTTTGTGCCGCAGGCGGAAATTACCTGGGCGTATATGTGGCTGTTGGTGCGATGCACCGCAAGGCGCACAACTTTGAGTTCAGCAATCTTGGCACGGGATCTACGTGCTCGGCGCAGTCGCGCCTGCTTTTTGTCTATCATGGCTTTAGCTCCACTTACTTCTTCTTGGTCTCTTTCAAGACCACCTTCTCGCCCGTATAGCGCACACCCTTGCCTTTGTACGGCTCTGGACTGCGATAGGCGCGCACCTCGGCGGCCACCTGGCCGACCTGCTGTTTGTCGTTGCCACGGAGAATGATCTCGGTCTGGCTCGGGGTTTCGACCTTGACGCCGTCGGGCATCTGATGCACCACCGGATGCGAAAAACCGAGCGCAAGATTGAGCTTGTCGCCCTGCGCCTGCGCGCGGTAGCCGACGCCTACAAGGGTCAGTTTCCGCTCGAAACCTTTGGTAACGCCCTCTACCATGTTGGCCACGAGCGCCCGAATCGTGCCGGACATGGCGTTGGCCCGTATCGAGTCATTGTTTACCTGGCACAGCAGATTATCGCCATCGCGTTCAATTTTGATGTCACTGCTCAAGCGCTGCGTTAGCGTACCCCGCGGTCCTTTCACCGCGACCTGCTCGGCAGATACGGTTACTTCGACGCCCTTGGGCACAGCAATGGGGTACTTTCCGATTCGTGACATGGTTTCGCCCCCCTTACGCCACGATGCACAAAACTTCGCCGCCGATCCCCGTGGCGCGCGCTTTTCTGTCGGTCATCACGCCCTTCGAGGTGGAGACGATGGCGATTCCCAGGCCATTCATGATCTTGGGAATATCGTCCGAGCCTTTGTAAATGCGCAGTCCAGGGCGGCTGACACGCTCGATCTTCTCGATTACCGGCTCGCCCGCGTAATACTTAAGCGCAATTTCGAGGGTAGGTTTGCCGTCTTCATCGCGTACCTTGAATTCTTCGATGTAGCCCTCGTCCTTCAGCACCTGGGCAATGGACGCCTTTACGCGCGACGAAGGCATCGCCACCGACAGCTTCTCCGCAAGTTGTGCATTGCGGATTCGGGTCAACATGTCGGCGATCGGATCACTCATGCTCATGCTATGTCTCCTCTCACCAGCTGGCTTTGGTCATGCCGGGAACTTCGCCGCGCATGGCGATCTCGCGCAGCTTGTTACGCCCGAGGCCAAACTTGCGGTACACGCCGCGCGGCCGGCCGGTAATCTTGCAGCGGTTGCGCACCCGCGTCGGACTGGCGTTACGCGGCAGTCGCTGCAACTGCATGCGCGCGGCCATGCGCTCGTCCTCTGGCTGCTTGAAATCGTTAATGATGGCGAGCAGCGCTGCGCGCTTGACCTCGAATTTCTTCACGGTCTTGCGGCGCTTTTCGTTGCGGTTGATGACTGCGGTTTTTGCCATGGCGCAATCCTTCAGGTCTTGAACGGAAATTTGAAGGCGGCGAGCAGCGCTCTGGCTTCTTCGTCGGTCTTCGCAGTGGTGGTGATGCTGATGTTCATGCCACGCAGGGCATCGATCTTGTCGTATTCGATCTCAGGAAATATGATCTGCTCTTTGACGCCCAAGTTGTAGTTGCCGCGTCCGTCGAAGGCGCGTTGCGAAAGGCCGCGAAAGTCGCGGATTCGCGGTATCGCAATGCTGACCAGGCGGTCGAGAAACTCGTACATGCGTACGCCGCGCAAGGTCACCATGCAACCGATCGGAAGATCCTTGCGGATCTTGAAACCGGCAATCGGCTTTTTCGACAATGTGACGACCGGCTTTTGCCCGGCGATCTTGGTCATGTCTCCGACGGCGTTATCCATGATCTTCTTGTCGTTCACTGCCTCGCCCACACCCATATTGAGTGTGATCTTCTCGATGCGCGGGACCTGCATCGTCGTCTTGTACCCGAACTTCTTGACCAAGTCGGGTACCACTGTCTCTTTGTAATAGCTGTAAAGGCGTGCCATAGCGTTTTCTCTCTCAGGCGTCCACGATTTCGCCGTTGGACTTGAATATGCGCACTTTGCGACCGTCCTCCAGCGTCTTGAAACCGACCCGGTCGCCCTTCTGCGTCTGGGGATTGAACAGCGCAACGTTGGAGATGTCGATCGGCATGTCCATATCGACGATGCCCCCGGTCTGACCCTTCATCGGGTTTGGTTTCTGATGCTTCTTCGCGCGGTTGATACCCTCGACCAGCAGGTGCTTTTCATCAACGCGGCGCAACACCGTGCCGCGCTTGCCTTTGTCCTTACCGGTTGTGACGATTACGTCGTCACCTTTGCGAATCTTTTGCATGGCCTTCGATTCCTATATTCCTGACTTCGAGACGTTACGCTGGGCCGTAGCCCATTGCTGCGCCATCCTGCCTGTCACAATACTTCGGGCGCGAGCGAAACTATCTTCATGAAGCGCTCGTTGCGCAACTCTCGCGTTACCGGCCCGAATATGCGCGTGCCGATCGGCTCAAGCTTGGCATTGAGTAGCACCGCTGCATTGCTGTCGAACTTGATTAGCGAGCCGTCTGAGCGACGCACGCCCTTGGCTGTACGCACGACAACGGCGCTGTAGATCTCACCCTTTTTTACGCGCCCCCGCGGCGCGCAGTCCTTGATACTGACCTTGATCACGTCACCGATGCCGGCATATCGCCGCTTCGAGCCGCCCAATACCTTGATGCACATCACCGCGCGCGCGCCGGTGTTGTCGGCCACATCCAATACACTCTGCATCTGAATCATGATTTATTTCCTTTCCAACTTGAACCGCTTGCGCCCGCACCCTTGAGTGCGCGTAACGCGTTGCAGCCAGTCTTGGAACCCGTTTGGGTTGAACGCCCCAGCCTGTGGCGAGGCGCTAATGCGAAGAACGAAAGATTATATCCGACCCACCTTACCGGGGCAAGATTTTTATGCGATCAAATGTTCTTGGCCTTCTCGACCAACTTGATGACCTTCCACGTCTTGGTCTTCGAGACGGGGCGCGTCTCCTGGATCATGACCAGATCACCGACCTTGTATTCGTTGTTCTCGGAATGTGCGTGATATTTCCTGGATCTGGTCACGATTTTGCCAACCAGTGGGTGACGCACACGGCGTTCGATAAGCACCGTTACGGTCTTGTTCATTTTGTCGCTGACCACGCGGCCGGTGAGGGCACGCACGACCTTGGCTGCCTTGACTGTCTGGGTTTCGCTCATTTGCCTGTCGCCTTCTGTGCCATGATGGTGCGTACCCGCGCGATGTCGCGCCGGGTCTTCTTCAACTGGCTGTTGTTGGTCAGTTGCTGGGTCGCAATCTGCATACGAAGGCTGAATTGTGCCTTCAGCAGGTCGGTCAGTTCCTGGTTCAGTTGCACCAAATCCTTGGCGCGTAATTCACTCGGTTTCATCGGTCTACCCCACTAAACGGTGGACAAAGGCCGTGGCAATCGGCAGCTTGGCCGCAGCCAGGCGAAAAGCCTGTCGCGCCAGCACCTCGTCTACGCCGTCCATTTCATACAGCAC
>JAENXP010000051.1 GCA_016649475.1 Burkholderiales bacterium
CCGAGGACGGCGCCGAAACCGATCTCGATCTGGGTCACTACGAGCGTTTCTCCTCGACCCGGATGAGAAAGAGCAACAACTTCACCACCGGCCAGATCTATGAATCGGTGATCAAGAAAGAGCGCCGCGGCGAATATCTGGGCCGCACGGTGCAGGTGATTCCGCATATCACCGACGAGATCAAGGCCTTCATCGCGCGGGGCGCGCAGGGCGCCGAAGTCGCGATCGTGGAAATCGGCGGCACCGTGGGCGATATCGAATCCCTGCCGTTCCTCGAGGCCATCCGGCAGATGGGTCTGGAACTGGGACGCGACAATATTTGCTACGTCCACCTGACCCTGGTGCCCTATATCGCCTCGGCCGGCGAGATCAAGACCAAGCCGACCCAGCACTCGGTGAAGGAACTGCGCGAGATCGGTATCCAGGCGGACGCGCTGTTGTGCCGCTCCGACCGGCCGATCCCGGACGAAGAGCGCAAGAAGATCGCGCTGTTTACCAATGTGCCCGCGAATGCGGTGATTTCGGTGTGGGATGCCGATTCGATCTACAAGATTCCCTACATGCTGCACCAGCAGATGCTGGACGAGATCGTCTGCCACAAGCTGCACCTGCTGGCGCGGCCGGCCGACCTGAAGTCCTGGAAGCGGCTGATCGAGGCGCTGGAGCACCCGCTACATCAGATCACCATCGCCATGGTGGGCAAGTATGTCGATCTCACCGATTCCTACAAATCGCTCAACGAAGCCCTGTTGCACGCGGGCATACACACGCGCTCCAAAGTCAAGATCCAGTACGTCGATTCGGAAACGATAGAGAGCGAAGGCACCGGCTGCCTCGTCGGCGTGGACGCGATTCTGGTGCCCGGCGGCTTCGGTGCCCGCGGCGTCGAGGGGAAGATCAAGGCGATCGAGTACGCGCGCGAGAACATGGTGCCCTACCTCGGCATCTGCCTGGGCATGCAGTTGGCGGTGATCGAGTACGCGCGCCACAAGGCAGGGTTGACCGAGGCCAACAGTACCGAATTCGATGCGGATACGCCGCAGCCGGTGGTGGCGCTGATCACCGAATGGCTGGACCGGGAAGGAAAAGTGGAACGGCGCGACGCCAGCTCCGACCTGGGCGGAACCATGCGCCTGGGTGCGCAGGTTGCCGACGTCATTGCCGGCACCCAGGTGCAGCGGATCTACCAGAGCGACGTGGTCAACGAGCGCCACCGCCACCGCTACGAGGTCAACAATTACTATCTGCCCCGGCTCGAAGCCGCCGGGCTGAAAGTGGCGGCGCGCACCAAGGTCGAAGCGCTGTGCGAGCTGATCGAACTGCCTACCGAGGGCCCGCATGCGCATCCCTGGTTCATCGGCTGCCAGTTTCACCCCGAGTTCAGTTCCGCGCCGCGCACCGGACATCCGCTGTTCAAGGCTTTCGTCGAGGCCGCGCTTGCGCATCAGGCGAGACAAGCCGGCACCGCCCAGGGCGCTCCAGCCGCCGCGGCAACGACGACATGAAACTGTGCGGCTTCGAGGTCGGCCTCGATCAGCCGATATTCCTGATTGCCGGTCCCTGCGTCATCGAATCCAAACAGCTTGCGCTGGATACCGCCGGCGCGCTGAAGGAAATCTGCGCCGAACTGGGCGTGCCTTTCATCTACAAATCGTCCTACGACAAGGCCAACCGCAGCTCGGGCAAGTCCTTTCGCGGACCCGGCGCCGACGATGGCCTGCGAATACTGGCCGAAGTGAAGAGGCAGATCGGCGTGCCCGTGCTCACCGACGTGCATGGGATCGATCAGATCGTGGCGGCGGCGGCGGTGGTGGACGTGCTGCAGACCCCTGCCTTTCTTTGCCGCCAGACCGATTTCATCAGCGCCGCGGCCAGCGCCGGCAAGCCCGTCAATATCAAGAAGGGCCAGTTTCTCGCCCCGGGGGATATGAAGCATGTCGTGGCCAAGGCGAGGGAAGCCAGCGGAAAGGACAACATTCTGGTTTGCGAGCGCGGCGCGAGCTTTGGCTACAACAACCTGGTATCGGACATGCGCTCGCTGGCGATCATGCGCGAAACTGGTTGCCCGGTGGTGTTCGACGCCACGCATTCGGTGCAGTTGCCCGGGGGGCAGGGGGCAGTGAGCGGCGGTCAGCGCGAATTCGTTCCGGTACTGGCGCGCGCCGCGGTAGCGAGCGGCGTTTCGGGACTGTTCATGGAAACGCACCCTGATCCGGCCAAAGCATTGTCGGACGGTCCGAACGCCTGGCCGCTGGCGCGGATGAAGGAACTGCTGGCGACGCTCAAGGCGCTGGACGAGGTGGTCAAGCGACGCGGTTTCGCGGAGCAGGCGCTTTGACGAAATTCGAAAGTAGCGGCGGTATAATTTAACGCCTGAATCTGGCACAAGGACACGAACATGAGCTCGATAGTCGACGTGGTGGCGAGGGAAATACTGGACTCGCGCGGTAATCCGACCGTGGAAGCCGATGTGCTGCTGGAGTCCGGGGTGATGGGGCGTGCCGCGGTGCCCTCGGGCGCATCGACCGGTACGCGCGAAGCCATCGAGTTGCGCGACGGGGACAAGCAGCGCTACCTCGGCAAGGGTGTGTTGCGCGCGGTTGAGCACGTGAATACGGAAATTTCCGAGGCCATCATGGGACTCGATGCGACCGAACAGAGTTTCATCGACAGGATACTGATCGACCTGGACGGCTCGGACAACAAGTCGCGACTGGGCGCCAATGCGGTGCTGGCGGTGTCCATGGCCGTGGCCAAGGCGGCGGCAGACGAGTGCGGTTTGCCCCTGTACCGCTATTTCGGCGGTTCCGGCGCCATGCAGATGCCGGTGCCGATGATGAACATCATCAACGGCGGCGCGCACGCCAATAACAGCCTGGACATGCAGGAGTTCATGATTATTCCGGTGGGCGCGCAGAGCTTTCGCGACGCACTGCGCTGCGGTGCCGAAGTGTTCCATGCGCTGAAAAGCCTGTTGCAGAAGCGCGGCATGCCGACCACGGTGGGAGACGAGGGCGGTTTCGCGCCCAATCTGCCCAGCCACGAAGCCGCCCTGCAGCTTTGCATGGATGCGATCGACAAGGCAGGTTATCAGGCGGGCCAGGACGTGCTGCTCGCTCTGGATTGCGCCAGCTCCGAATTCTTCAAGGACGGGCGCTACGTGCTCGAATCCGAGAAACTGCAGCTTTCCTCCGGACAGTTCACCGACTACCTTGCCAACCTGGCGGACAAGTATCCCATCATCAGCATCGAAGACGGCATGGCGGAGAACGATTGGGACGGCTGGAAGACCCTCACCGAGCGTCTCGGCGGAAAAATCCAGATCGTGGGCGACGACTTGTTCGTCACCAATACCAAGATTCTGCGCGAGGGCATCGCCGAGGGCGTGGCGAATTCGATTCTGATCAAGGTCAACCAGATCGGAACGCTCACCGAGACCTTTGCCGCCATCGAGATGGCCAAGCGCGCCGGATACACGGCGGTGATCTCGCACCGTTCGGGCGAGACCGAGGACACCATCATTGCCGACATCGCGGTGGGCGCCAATACGCTGCAGATCAAGACCGGGTCGCTCTCCCGCTCGGATCGCGTCGCCAAGTACAACCAGTTGCTGCGCATCGAAGAGGATCTGGGCGATACGGTCGGCTACCCCGGCAGGGACGCGTTCTATCAATTGCGCTGATGCGCCTCTTATCCATCGTTTTCGTTGCGCTGATCGTATTGCTGCAGTACCCGCTGTGGCTGGGCAAGGGCGGCTGGCTGCGCGTGTGGGAAATCGATCGCCAGGTCACTGCGCAAAAGGACGGGAATGCCGGATTGCGCGTGCGCAACGACGCGCTCGACGCCGAAGTGCGCGATTTGAAGCAGGGCTACGATGCGATCGAAGAACGTGCCCGCTACGAGTTGGGCATGATCCGGCAGGACGAGATTTTCTTTCATATCCTGGAAAAGACGCCGGTGATCAAGGCGCCTGAGCCGGCGGCCGCGAAACGGCAGTAAAGTAGATCTTGGATAAAAACCAAGGCCAAACTGTCTATGCTTTTATCCATAACCGTGTTTCCCAGACGGATACGCTTTTCATCCGTCTGGGAAACACGGTTGGCGCGCAGAGCGCGCAATGCTTGCCATCCGCAGGCGATCGCATTTGAGACGCTGTATATAATTGCAAATTTTCAGGATCGACACGCACAATGAATCTCTTTAGCAAACTGAGGCAGCGCGAGGCCGATGGCAAACCCTTGCGCGTAGGTCTGATCGGCGCGGGAAAATTCGCCGCCATGTACCTGGCGCAGGTAGGCAGGACGCCGGGTGTGCATCTGGCCGGCATCGCCGACCTCGCGCCCGCCGGAGCCAAAGCCAACCTGGAGCGGGTGGGCTGGAAAGCCGAGCAGTTCGGCGCTGCGTCCCTGGATGAGGCGCTGGCCAAGGGCAACACTCACCTCGGCGAGGACTGGGAAGCTCTGGTGGCGCATCCGCAGATCGACATCATCGTCGAATGCACCGGCAATCCGCCCGCCGCGGTCGAGCATTGCCTGGCAGCATTCGCCCATGGCAAACATGTGGTCAACGTCACGGTGGAAGCCGATGCCTTCTGCGGGCCGCTGCTGGCGCGCAAGGCGCAGGCGGCCGGCGTGGTGTACAGCCTCGGCTACGGCGATCAGCCGGCGCTGATTTGCGAACTGGTCGACTGGGCGCGCGCTGCCGGCTTTCCCGTCGTTGCCGCCGGGCGGGGGCACAAGTGGCTGCCGCATTTTTCCGAATCCACGCCCGACACGGTGTGGGATAACTGGGGGCTCACGCCGGAGCAGGCCAAAACCGGCGGCCTCAACCCGAAAATGTTCAATTCGTTTCTCGATGGCTCCAAGCCTTCGATCGAGAGCACGGCCGTGTGCAATGCGACCGGGCTGGTCGCGCCGCCCGACGGCCTCACCTATCCACCCGCCTCGGTGGACGACATTCCCTTCGTGTGCCGGCCCATCGCCGAAGGCGGCGTGTTGCATCAGAAAGGCCAGGTCGAGGTGATTTCAGCGCTGGAGAAGGACGGGCGCGTCATTCCCTACGATATCCGCATGGGCGTGTTCGTGGTGTTCGAGGGCGATACCGAGTACATCCGCAATTGTTTCGAGGAGTACATGGTGCGCACCGACCCCAGCGGCCGCTATGCCTGCCTGTACAAGCGCTGGCATCTGATCGGGCTGGAGCTGGGCATTTCGGTCGCAGCGGTGGGACTGCGCGGCGAAGCTACCGGCGCTGCCACCTGTTTCAATGCCGACGTGATCGCGACCGCCAAGCGCGACCTCAAACCAGGCGAAATGCTGGATGGGGAGGGCGGCTACACAGTCTGGGGCAAGCTGTTTCAAGCGCAGAAATCGCTGGCCTATGGCGGCCTGCCGTTGGGACTCGCACACCAGGTCAAGCTGGTGCGCGCGGTGAAAAAAGGGCAGTCGCTTACCTGGGCCGATGTGGCGATGGACGAACGCCTTCCGGCCTACAAGGTACGGCGCGAAATGGAAGCCCTGTTTGCGCAACCCGCAGTGCGCGCCGCTGCCGCCTGAACGGCGGTTGCCGGCGCGTTCCTAGGCCGGGTTATCGGTTCATTCTCCGGGCCCGGGCCCGGGTGCCGGTTTGCCAAATAGCAGCAGGCGCGGGTTCTGCTCCACTTGCTGGCTGATGCGGCGCAGCGACGCGGTCACTTCGCGCAACTCTGCGAGGAGCAGTTGCATTTCCGGCACAATCTCGGCGCCGGCCTCGCGCAAATCGGCGCGCGCGCCGGCCAGCGTATTGCCGGCGCCGGTCAGGGTCGCGTTCGCGTCTGCCATAGCCGCGCTGGCGCTCTGGCCGGCGCGGGCGAGTTCGCTGCTCATGCGATCGAATCCGTCTGCGCTTTTCTGCATGCGTTCCACCAGGCGGGGCAGGTCGTCGCTAAAGCGCGCGCTGTTCTCCAGGGTGCGCGCTGCGTTGCTCAAGCCGGTATCGATCGTGGCAGAGCGCGCCGCCAGCGTTCGCGACAGAATTCGCAGGTCGGCCAGGGTCTGCTTGAAATCGCGCCGGCTGCCTTCGTCCAGCAGCGCGACCAGGCTCTCGCTGCCCCGGTTCAGATTGGTCAGCAATGTGGTAATCGCGCTGTCCAGGCGCACCATGAGTGATGGTCCGCTGCGAATCACCGGATACGCCTCTCCCGGACGTGCCACGAGTTCGGGAGAAGCGCTGCTGCCGCCCGAGAGTTCGACGTAGGCGATGCCGGTCAGGCCCTGTACCCGCAGCACGGCCACAGTATCCTGTTTCACCGGTGTGCCGCGCTCTATGTCCAGCGTCAGCTGGACTTGCTCGACATGCGCGGATGCAAGCGCCATCCGGCGTACCCGACCGACTTCGACGCCGCGATACCTGACCGGCGCGTCGCGGCTCAATCCGGATACGGATTCGTCCATGTAAGTCTGATAAGTGTCGTACGCCCTGCGATAGGCGCCGCCGCTCGACAGCCAAAGCACGCCTGCGATCAGCGCGGCACCGAGCGCGAGCACGAACACGCCGACCAGGGCGAAATTTACCTTCTCTTCCATGCCTGCTCGCGCGCGGCGCGGCCGCGCGGCCCGTAAAAATACTCCCGGATCAGCGGATCCTGCGAGCCGGAGAGTTCGTTCATGGTGCCGATGCCGAGGATATGTCCGCCGCCCAGCACCGCCACGCGGTCCGCTGCCCGCCACAGCAGGTCGAGATCGTGTGTGACCATCATGATGGTAATGCCCAGCGCATCGCGCAGCTGGCGCACCAGCTCGTCTATGCCGCTGGCGCTGAGCGGATCGAGCCCCGCGGTCGGCTCGTCGAGCAGCAGCAGTTCGGGATCCAGTGCCAGGGCGCGCGCCAGCGCCGCGCGCTTGCGCATGCCGCCGGAGAGTTCGCTCGGATACTTGGCCCCCGAGTCCGGCGGCAGGCCGGTAAGGGCGATCTTGAGCGTAGCGATCTCGTCTATCAGAGTGCGGCCCAGCGCTGTGTGTTCGCGCAGCACCATGCCCACGTTTTCTTTCACCGTGAGCGAGCTGAACAGCGCCCCGCGCTCGAACATGACACCCCAGCGGCGGCGCAGCGGCAGCGCGTCCTCGTCACTCAACCCTACCACTTCGCGGCCGAACACCCGGATCGAGCCCGATGCCGGCCGCTGCAATACTATGGTTTCGCGCAACAGCGTCGACTTGCCGCAACCGCTGGTTCCGACCAACGCGAAAATTTCGCCGGGGCGCACCGCCAGACTCACGTTCTCATGCACCACGGCGTTGCCGAAACGCGTGTTCAGGCCGCGGATATCGATCACCGAGTCGGTGGCCTGCGCCGGCGCCAGTGCGCTGTTCATATGTCGAGCCAGCTGAAGGCAATGGAAAACATCGCGTCGGTCACGATCACGAGGAACACGGACTGCACCACGCTGAGCGTAGTCTGACGGCCGACGCTGTCGGCGCTGCCGCCGACCTGAAACCCCTGATAACAGCCCACCAGCGCGATGATCACGGCGAACACCGGCGCCTTGCCGATGCCGATCAGAAACGAGGTCAGGCTGATCGCCTCGTCCAGACGGTCGAAGAAAGCGCCGAAACTGACGTCCAACTGGGCGCGAGCCATGATCATGCCGCCCAACACCCCCATGACATCGGTATAAAGGGTCAGCAGCGGCAGCGCCACGACCAAGGCCAGCATTTTGGGCAGTACCAGCAGTTCCAGCGGCCCCACGCCTATGGTGCGCAGCGCGTCGATCTCCTCGGTCACTTTCATCGTGCCGATCTGCGCCGTATAGGCGGAACCGGAGCGTCCCGCGACGATGATGGCGGTGAGCATGGGCGAGAGCTCGCGTACCATCGACAGACCCACCAGGTCGACGACATAGATATTCGCGCCGAACTGGCGCAGCTGCTCCGCCCCCTGATAGGCGATCACGATCCCCATGAGGAACGATAGCAGCCCGGTGATGGGCAGCGCCTCGAATCCGGAAACCTGCAGGTTGTAGGCTATGGCGCGCCAGCGGATGCGGTCCGGCCGCGCGACCGAGCGCATCAGCGCGACGATGCTCTCGCCGAGAAACGCAAGCATGCCGAATGCGTTTGTCAGGCTGCGCCAGGCCTGGCGTCCGATTCTCGCGAGCAGGCCCGGCCTTGCCTCGAATTGCACTGCGACTTCGCGCGAGGCGATCAGCTGCAGCAGCGCCTCGAATTCCGGCCGCAATCCGCGCAACTGCACGCTGCGCCCGCTTTGCTTCAAGGCGCGCACGGTTCGATGCAGCAGCCAGGCACCGGAGGTGTCCATCGCGCTCACCGCGGACGCATCTATCGTCATTTCGCCGCGATCGGGCCAGCTAAGGCTCGCCAGTCTTGGTTCCAGTTGTGAGATTCCGCGCAATACCCAGGCTCCCGCGCAATGCAGTTCCTGCGCGGTGCTTCCGGATCTGATATCCGCTCCGGTTTCGGGGTCGGGTTCGAGTCGGGCTGTCATCATCCTGGCCGCAGCGGGAGCGCCTGGCTGCGCGCTTTACCCAGGGCACTTGCAGTGGTCCCTCAATGGCTCTCTGACTGAGAAGCTATCGTATGCCGCGGCGCCGTGTATTGACAAGCGTCAAACGATTCAGCGCCCTAATGGCACAAGGGCATCGCCGTCCTGATACCATAACTGGCGCGGTTACCGGGGAGCGCGGAACATGGAACTGAAGATTGCCGGAAAAACGGGGTTGGTGACCGGGGCGAGCAGTGGCATCGGACGCGGTATTGCGCTGGCACTGGCGGCCGAAGGCGTGCAGCTGGCGATTGTCGCCCGGCGCAGGACTCTGCTGGACGAAGTCGCGGCCGAGATCGTCGCCAGCGGCGGCGTGCGTCCGATGGTGATCGAGTCCGATCTCATGCAGCCCGACGCGGCGAGCGCCATAGCGACCGTGGCACTGCGCGATCTCGGTTCCGTCGAGATACTGGTGAACAACGCGGGCGGTAGCCGGAGCTTCGGTGTGGACGCGTCCGAAGAGCAGTGGGAGGAGGCGCTCACGCTCAACTTCACCCGCCAGCGCCAGTTGGCTCATCAACTGCTGCAACAGATGGTGGCGCGCAACTGGGGGCGCATCATCAACATCACCGGCAAGTCCGAACCCGATGGAATCAACGGTGCATTCTGCGCCAAGGCGGCGATGCATTCCTGGGCCAAGGGACTGTCGCGCGAGGTCGGCAAACACGGCATCACGGTGAATTCGATTCCGCCCGGGCGTATCATGAGCGAGCAGATCCTGCGCAACTACACACCCGAATACCGCCAGTGGCAGGCGCAGAACGAAATTCCGGTGGGTGCCTACGGCGAGCCGGATGACATCG
>JAENXP010000030.1 GCA_016649475.1 Burkholderiales bacterium
ACCGCAACAACACGGCCGTTCCCGCGATTCAAGGTGAGAATCTTCCGCTTACGTGCGGCTACGCCTTTTTCTTCGGCGGCGCGCTAAACGCACCTGCGGACTTGAGCGCCGCGACCTTCGCCTCGTCGTAGCTGAGCACATCCTTGAGGACTTCCTCGGTGTGCTCGCCCAGCAGCGGCGAGCGCTCTATCCTGGCCGGAGATGCAGAAAGCTTGATCGGCATGCCTACATTCCACCACTTGCCGCGCTGGGGATGGTCGAGTTCGACCCACATCTCGCGGCCGCGAATATGCTCGTCGTTGGCAAGATCCTCGGTCGACATGATCGGACCACAAGGCACGTCGAGCGGATTCAGGATAGCCATGAACTCGCGCTTGGTGTGGTTCTCGGCAAACTTGTTGATCAGAGTCCACATGAGCTGCTGGTTCTTGCGCCTGTCACCGATGGCGGCAAAGTGCGGATCCGTCGCGAGATCGGGCATGCCCAGCTCCGGGCCTATGCGATTGGCGAGCGCGGTCCAAACGGCTTCCTGGACTACGACGTAGAGCCAATCGTTTGCGCCGTGCGGCTTGCAGTGGATGGCATTGCCTAGCTGGCCGCCGCCGGAGTCGTTGCCGGCGCGCGGCACTTCGCCCATGCCCTTGTAGGTGGGCACGGAATACTCCGGCATGTCGCCGCGTGTCAGCCGCTGGTGATCGCGAAACTTGACCCGGCACAGGTTCATCACGCCGTCCATCATCGCCACTTCTACATACTGACCCTGCCCGGTCCGGCTTGCCTGGTGCAACGCTGCAAGCAGCCCGATCGCCAGGTGCAGCCCGGTTCCGGAGTCGCCGATCTGCGCGCCGGTAACGAACGGGGGGCCGTCGGGAATGCCGGTGGTGCTCATCGCGCCGCCCATCGCCTGCGCCACGTTCTCGTACGCCTTGAAATCGGCGTAGGGGCCGGTCGAGCCGAAACCCTTGATCGAGCCCATGACGATGCGCGGGTTGATTTCGTGGATTTTCTCCCAGCTGAATCCGAAGCGGTCGAGCACACCCGGTCCGAAGTTCTCCATGATGATGTCGCACTTCTTCAGCAGGTCGACGAACACCGACTTGCCTTCCGTCGATTTCATATTCACGGTGATCGACCGCTTGTTGCAGTTGAGCATGGTGAAATACAGGCTGTCGGCATTGGGTACGTCGCGCAACTGTCCGCGCGTGGCATCGCCCTGCGGATTTTCGAACTTGATCACGTCCGCACCCATCCACGCGAGCAGCTGCGAGCAGGTCGGACCCGCCTGCACATGGGTCATGTCGAGAATCCGGACTCCCTTGAGTGCTTCCATACCAAATACTCCTCCTGTGTTCGCTTCCGCCTGCGCGGAATCGTCCCGGCACTAGGCGCGGGTCATTTGTGAATAAAATTTACGTCGTATGGCTGAAGGCGCACGACAAGCAGACGTCGCGCTCGATCACTGCGCGCCGCTCCGGCAGCACCGGTTTCGTGGCAATCGTACGCCGCTTATCTGTTTGACTTCGCAGCCTGCGGCCACTTGCGGTTCAACGGTTGCCATGCTGTTCTCCCAAGGCGTGGCGCGGTTTCTGTACTCGGATGCTATGGTATGCTATCTGAACCCACTCACGCGTCCAAGTGCGCCGGTTCATAGCAGCGCCTATACTAAGAAATCCGTGTGTCCGCACACCTTGACTGAGGTCAATGAATTCGCTTTTAATTTTCGCTCGAATCCGTTCCTGACACCGAATGTCGTCCATCGACCCCCACCCGCAGCGCAACACCATCCGCCTGCAACTCAGGCAGAGCATGGTCCTCAAGGACCTGCCCGCGGCCGCCTGGGCGGAGCTGGATGCACAGCTGGAAATCGCCGACTTCGGCAAGGGCGACCTGTTGGTACACCAGGGCCACAGCGCCATGGAGCAATTTTTTATTCTCGACGGTATCCTCAAGCGCGTGGTAAGCGACCCGAAAGGCAAGGAGATGATCCTGCGCTTTGCCGCCGAGACCGACATGGACACCTCCTATGCCGCCTGGCGCCTGCGCACACCGATGCCTTACAGCATCGTCGCCGTGACCAAGGTGCGCGTGGCCAAGCTCTCGATGCAGCAATGGGTCGGCTTTCTCAACCAGCACGCCGACATCAAAGCGCACTTCGAATACGAAGTCATGAGCCTGATGTCCGAAGTAATGGCGCACACCATTACCTTGCACCTGCTCGATGCGCCCGGCCGGCTGTCGCGCTTCAAACGCAAGCACCCGGAACTGCTTGCGCGCATACCCAAAAAAGAGCTGGCATCCTATCTCAACCTCACGCCCGAAACACTTTCCCGGCTAAGGCAGAAGACAAGATGACCGGCGCGCAGCGACGCCGCGCCGGAATTTCCGCCGCTTATGCGCCCTTCGCCAAACCCTTCCGGACGCTTGCCCACAGCGCCGATAACATCGGCCAGAGCAGGAGCGCGAGGGCCAGCGTGGTGATCGAACCGACCAGTCCGTTTTCGAACAGGATGCGCATGTCTCCCTGCGACATCAGCATCGCCTGGCGGAACGAAGCTTCCGCCCGGTCGCCCAGCACGATGGCCAGCACCAGCGGCGCGAGCGGGTAGTCGAGTTTCTTGAACAGATAGCCGACCACGCCGAAAACGACCATCATGTAGACGTCGAAAGTGGTGTTGTGCACCGTGTAGGCGCCGATCGCACAGATCACGATGATGATCGGCGCGATCACCGAGAACGGAATCCTCAGGATCGCGGCGAACAGCGGCACGCAGGTCAGCACCACGATCAGCCCGGCGATATTGCCGAGGTACATCGAGGCGATCAGACCCCAGACGAAGTCCTTTTGCTCGACGAACAGCAGCGGTCCGGGCTCGAGCCCCCAGATCAGCAGGCCGCCTAGCAGCACCGCCGCAGTGGGCGAACCCGGCACGCCGAGGGTGAGCATGGGCAGCAGTGCCGAGGTGCCCGCAGCGTGCGCCGCGGTCTCCGGCGCCACTACCCCTTCGACCACGCCTTCGCCGAACCTGTCGCCGTCCTTGGAGAGGCGACGCGCCACGCCGTAGGCCATGAACGAAGCCGGCGTCGCGCCGCCCGGGACGATGCCCATGAAGCAGCCGATGGCGGCCGAGCGCAGCGAGGTGAGCCAGTACTTCGGCAATTCTTTCCAGGTTTCGAGCACCACTTTGAGGTTGATTTTCGCCGAGGCGCCCCTGAACTCGAGCCCTTCCTCGAGCGTCAACAGGATCTCGCCGATGCCGAACAGGCCGATAACCGCGACGAGGAAGTCGAAACCCGTAAGCAGCGTCTCCGTGCCGAAGGTCATGCGCAGCGTTCCGGTTACGGTGTCGGTGCCCACCGCCGCAAGCGCGAAGCCGAGCATCATCGAAACCAGGGTCTTGAACGGCGCCTGTTTGCTCATGCCGATGAAAGCGCAGAAAGTGAGCAGGTACACGGAAAAGAATTCCGGCGGACCGAACTCGAGCGCGAACTGGGCCACGATAGGCGACAGGAAGGTGATCACGATCACGCCGACGGCAGCGCCGAAGAACGAGGACGTAAAGGCCGCGGTCAGCGCCGCGCCGGCGCGCCCCTTCTGCGCCAGCGGATAGCCGTCGAAAGTGGTCGCCACCGACCACGGCTCGCCCGGAATGTTGAACAGGATCGAGGTGATCGCGCCGCCGAACAGCGCCCCCCAGTAAATACACGATAGCAGAATGATTGCCGAGGTCTGGCCGCCCGGGGACTGCGCCATCGAAAAGGTGAGCGGCAGCAGGATCGCGACGCCGTTGGCGCCGCCCAGGCCGGGTAACACCCCGATGATGACGCCGAGGACGACCCCGGCGAACATCAGCGCAATGTTGGTGAGGGAAAGTGCGACGGCGAAGCCGCCCAGCAGGGAATTGAGTGCGTCCATGATGTTCTTCCGCAGCGCCTAGTCAAGCCCGAGCAGGGACTCGACCACGCCCTTAGGCAGCGGCACCTTGAACCAGATTTCGAACACGCAATAGAAGAAGACGTTGGTGCCCACGCTCACAAGCACCGCCTTCCACCAGGGGTACTTGCCCAGCCAGAGCATGAAGAACGCGATATACAGGATAGACGGAACATAGATGCCGAGCCCGCCGACCAGCGCGACGTAGACCGACGAAGGCACCAGCACGCTCAGCACCAGTTTGAGCTGCCCGACCTCGACGAAGGTGCTGTTGTTCTCGCGGCTTCGCAGTGCGCCCACGAAGTTGACCACCGAGGCGATGCAGATGATGAGGCCGACGTAGAAGGGGAAGTAACCGGTCTGCGGTCCGTCCGCCATCCATTTTGCGCCAAGGCGCCAACTGTCGAAGATCACGATCGCGCCGAGCGCGAATGTGAAACCGGCGACCGCGAGTTCAGCGGTCTTGTTGGTCAGCGCAGCACGCTGATCGTTTGCTTCAGACATCGAAACTCCCCTCCTGATGCGAGAGCGGCGCGCCGTTTTCGCCGGCGCGCCGCGGGTACTTGTCGTTGGTACCTGTTCTTATTTCTGACCGGCCATGAACCCGGCGCCCTTCATGAGCGCGATATGCTCGGCTTCGGCCGCAGCGACCCAGTCGGCGAACTCCTTGCCCTCGATGCTCGTCTGGTTGAACGCTCCCTTGTTCATCAGCGCAGTCCACTCCGGCGTCTCGCGCACCTTTCTGAGAACGCCCACGAAGTAGTCGACCTGCTCCTGAGTAACGCCGCCGGCCATGAATATGCCGCGCAGCATCAGGTAGTTGACGTCAAGTCCAGCCTCCTTGCAGGTCGGGATGTCATTCCATGACATCTTGTCCGTCATCTTATCCTTGTAGGGCATGCGCTTGGTATCGAAAACGCACAGCGGACGCAGCTTGCCGCCGCGCCAGTGCGCCACCGCCTCGATCGGGTTGTTGACCGACGAATCGATGTGATTGCCGACCAGTTGCACCGCCACCGTACCGCCGCCCTTGAACGGGATGTAGGTAAACTTGACGCCGGTATTCTTCTCGATCGCGGCCGTGATGATCTGGTCTTCCTGCTTCGAGCCGGTGCCGCCCATTTTCATTTTGTTGCTGCCGGCCTTCTTGACCGCGGCGACATACTCCTTTGCGCTCTTGTAGGGCGTTTCGGCATTCACCCACAGCACGAACTCGTCCAGAGCCATCATCTTGACCGGGGTCAGGTCGCGCCAGTTGAACGGCACGGCCGTGGCGAGCGGCGTGGTAAACATGTTCGACAGCGTGATGATTATTTTGTGCGGATCGCCCTTCGCGCCCTTGACGTCAAGGAACCCCTCGGCGCCGGCGCCGCCGGACTTGTTGATCACCACCATCGACTCTTTCATCAGATTGTGCTTGACCACGATCCCCTGGATCGCGCGGGCCATCTGGTCGGCACCGCCGCCGCTGCCTGCCGGGACGATGAATTCGACAGTTTTGGTCGGCTCCCACGCTTGCGCGGGCACGGCAACGGCCGCAAGCGTAGCCACCGCCGTGGTCGCCAGAACGCTCTTGAAAATAGCAGAAACTTTCATGATTCCTCCTCCTGTTAATGCAATTGGATTTCCGCCCATGACACGCTTGCGCGCATCAGCTGACGGGTTTCATGCCTATCGTCGCCTGGCACTTTTTTTGAATACAGGCACAGCATACCGCCTTATCTACTTATCGGCGCATTGATTTTAATCAACAAACCCAAACTAAGAAAGAACATTAGCTGCCGATCTCCTGCGTTTCACCGGCTGCGGCGATTTTCCTGCGCGCGAGGAACTTTCCGATCAGCACTACCAGGAGCGCTCCGCCCAGGCCCACGATAATCTCCAGATGAATGCCCGCAAGAACCGGCTTTGCGTCCAGCATCTGGAAATTGGCGCCCATCCAGCCGCGCAGGGCGGGATCGCTCACCGCCATTTCGCCTGCGACGAAGCCTAGCAGCGCCCCGCCCGCGGTGATGATGATCGGGAAACGCTCCATCACCTTCATCAGCAGCGTGCTGCCGAATATCACCAGGGGAATGCTGATCGCCAGCCCGAGAACGAGCAGGGTTACGCTGTCACCGGCGGCGGCGGCCACCGCAATCACGTTATCCAGACTCATCACCAGGTCAGCGATAAGAATGGTTCTTATCGCCGCCATCAGATTCTCATGGCCGTCGATATTCTCCTCGCCTTCCTCCGGCAGCAGCAACTGCACCCCGATCCACAGCAACAGCACGGCGCCGATCAGTTTCAGGTAGGGCAACTGCAGCAGCGCCACCGCAAACAAGGTAAGGACAATACGCATCGCCACCGCGGCGCCGCTGCCCCAGGCTACGGCCAGCTTCTGCTGCCGTGGCGGCAACGAGCGTGCCGCCAAGGCGATCACCACTGCGTTATCTCCGGACAAAACAATGTTTATCCAGATGATTTTCAGCAGCGGAATCCAGAATTCCTGTAGCGAAAAGTCCATGATGCGGGAGCTGTCCTCCTCCGAAGAGGCGCCATCTTACCTATGGGGAAGTGGGGTGGGAGGGGGCGCGACCAACATTCCGGCCGGGCGGCGCGGCGGTACGTGCGTCAAGCCCACAACCTCGGCGCAACAGCGATTCCGGCTTGCACTTCCCGCCCCGCTCCAATCCCCCGCCTAGAACAGCCCAACCACCTTGCCGTCGACCAGGTCGATCTTGTTGGCCGAGGGCACCTTGGGCAGGCCCGGCATGGTCATGACGTCGCCGCAGACCATGACAATGAATTCGGCACCCGCCTGCAATCGCACCTCGCGAATGTTGATCACGTGGCCGGAAGGCGCGCCGCGCAGCTGCGGATCGGTGGAGAAGGAGTACTGCGTCTTGGCCACGCACACCGGGTAGTGGCCGTAGCCATCGTCCTGCAGTTTCTTGATCTGGTTGCGCACCTTCGCGTCTGCCGTCACATCGCTGGCGCCGTAGATCTTGGTGGCAATGGTCTTCACCTTCTCCCACAGCGGCGCGTCCTCCTCGTACACGAACTTGAAATTGGTCGGCGTGGATTCGATCATCTTCACCACCGCGCGCGCGACATCCTCCGCCCCCTTGCCCCCCTCGGCCCAGTGGCGCGCCAGCAGCACAGGCGCATCGTGGTGCGCCATCTTGCTCTTCAGCAGCTGAATTTCCGCGTCGGTATCGAATGTGAAGTGATTGATCGACACCACGCAAGGCAGTCCGTAGTGGTTGCGCACGTTGTTGACGTGCCGCTCCAGGTTGGCGATGCCTTTCTCCAGGGCGCTCAGGTTTTCCTTGTTCAGTTCCTTGACATCCACTCCGCCGTGAAACTTGAGCGCGCGCACGGTTGCGACGATCACCACCGCATCAGGGCGCAGGCCCGATTTGCGGCATTTGATATCGATGAATTTCTCCGCGCCCAGGTCGGCGCCGAAGCCGGCCTCGGTAACGACGTAGTCGACGAGCTTCAGCGCGGTCTTGGTCGCGATCACCGAGTTGCAGCCGTGGGCGATGTTCGCGAACGGCCCGCCATGGATGAAAGCCGGGTTGTTCTCGAGCGTCTGCACCAGGTTCGGCGCAAGCGCGTCGCGCAGCAGCACGGTCATCGCTCCGTGTGCATTCAGGTCGCGGGCGTAAATCGGTTTTTGGTCGCGGGTATAGGCAACCACGATATTGCCCAGGCGCTTTTTCAGGTCCTCGAGCGAATTGGACAGGCAGAAAATCGCCATCACCTCCGAAGCCACCACGATATCGAAGCCATCCTGGCGCGGAAAACCGTTGCCCGGGCCGCCAAGGGCAACGGTGATATCCCGCAGCGCGCGGTCGTTCATGTCCACCACGCGCTTCCAGGCGATGCGGCGCACGTCTATGCCAAGCTCATTGCCGTGATGGATGTGGTTGTCCAGCAGCGCCGCCAGCAGGTTGTTGGCGAGCCCGATGGCGGAGAAATCACCGGTGAAATGCAGGTTGATGTCTTCCATCGGCACGACCTGGGCGTATCCGCCGCCGGCGGCGCCGCCCTTCATGCCGAATACCGGGCCGAGCGAGGGCTCGCGCAGACAGATCATCGCCTTCTTGCCGATGCGGTTCAGCGCGTCGCCCAGGCCAACTGTGGTGGTGGTCTTGCCCTCCCCTGCAGGGGTCGGGCTGATCGCGGTCACCAGGATCAGTTTGCCGTCGGGTTTGTCCTTCAGGCTGTCTACGTACTCGAGCGATACCTTCGCCTTGTAGTGGCCGTAGGGTTCGAGATGATCTTCGGCGATGCCGAGCTTTTCCGCGGCCAGTTTGGGAATGCGCTGCATTTTTGCCTTCTGGGCGATTTCGATGTCCGATGGCATGATGGTCTCCTGAATGGTATTGCGAACCGTGGCGCCAAATATAGGCACTCGGCCGGGTCGCGGCCTTGATGGCGATCAAGAATTGCCGAAGCGGTGCGCCAATCCTGGCGCAGGTAGATGGACACCTCGAACTATCGCGATCTGGCTTGCGCGGACGGCGTCCCGTCCGCGCGGATCGCTGATTGCGCGCGGACGATGAACCCGTCCGCACGCAATCAGCGATCTTGTACAAGAACCACCCCCAATTGCTCTTGCCTTTATTCATAACCGCGTTTTTTGTACGGATACGTTTTTCATCCGTACAAAAAACGCGGTTGGCGCGCGCAGCGCGCAAGTCCGCTTATGGCATGCGACGGTACTCAAGACGCCGAATACAGCGACTGCCCCCCGCCGAAACTCGAATGCACCGGCGCGGGCCCGCCCTTGCTTACCTTTACCGCGCAGTACTTGAACTCCGGGATCTTGCCGAACGGGTCGAGCACCGGGTTAGTGAGCTTGTTTGCCGCCGCCTCGTAATAGCAGAACGGAATGAATACCGCGCCCCTTGGGGTGCCGGCGTCGGCGCGCGCGTACAGCGATATCGAACCGCGGCGCGAAGCCACGGTCACCACATCGCCCGAATTGACGCCGAAGCCGTCGAGATCGAGCGGATGAAACGATGCCATGGGCTCCGGCTCGATCGCATCGAGCACGCCGGCGCGCCGGGTCATCGCGCCCGTATGCCAGTGCTCGAGCTGGCGTCCGGTAATGAGCACCATGGGATAGTTCTTGTCCGGCTGCTCGTCGGCGGAAATCAGGTCCGCGGGGACGAATCTGGCGCGGCCGGTGGCAGTGGGAAAATGATCGGTGAATACCACCGATTGCCCTGGATCGCCTTCCGCCTCGCAGGGATAGGTCACCGCGGAATCGCGCTCGAGGCGCTCCCAGGTGATGCCGCCGATCGAGTCCATGCCGGCGCGCATCTCGACGAATACCTCGGACACATGGCCGTAGTTCCAGGCCAGGCCCATGCGCCTGGCCAGTTCCTGGATGATCCACAGGTCTTCCTTCGCCTCGCCCGGGGGCTCGATCGCCTTGCGTCCGAGCTGCACCATGCGGTCGGTATTGGTGACCGTGCCGTCCTTCTCCGGCCAGGCGGTGGCGGGCAGCACCACGTCGGCAAGATAGGCGGTCTCGGTGAGGAAGATGTCCTGCACCACCAGGTGATCGAGCGCAGCCAGCGCCTCGCGCGCGTGGTCGACGTCGGGATCGGACATGGCCGGATTTTCGCCCATGACGTACATGCCGCGAATTTCCTTCTTCTTCGCCGCGTGCATGATCTCCACCACGGTGAGGCCGGGCTTCGGGTCGAGCTCGGTCGCGCCCCATAAACTGGCGAAACGCGCCCTGGCCTCGGGATTGTCCACGCGCTGATAATTCGGGTACATCATCGGGATCAGCCCAGAGTCGGACGCCCCCTGCACGTTGTTCTGTCCGCGCAGGGGATGCAGCCCGGTACCTGGCCGGCCGATCTGGCCGGTCATGAGGGCGAGCGCAATCAGGCAGCGCGCGTTGTCGGTACCGTGCACGTGCTGCGAAATCCCCATGCCCCACAGGATCATCGATCCTTTCGACGTGGCGTACAGCCGTGCGACTTCGCGGATGGTTTGTGCCGGGATGCCGCACACGGGTGCCATCTTCTCCGGGCTGTATTTCTTCACGTTCTCGGCCAGCGCCGCATAACCCGAAGTGCGGTCGCGCACGAAGTCCTGGTTCACCAGCCCCTCGGCGACAATCACGTGCATGATGGCGTTGAGCATGGCGACGTCGGTGTCGGGCTTGAACTGCAGCATATGGGTCGCGTGGCGCGCGAGCTCGGTGCGCCGCGGATCGGCGATGATGAGCTTGGTGCCGTTCCTGACCGCGTTCTTGATCCAGGTCGCCGCCACCGGATGGTTGACCGTGGGATTGGCGCCGATTACAAGCACCACCTCGGCATGCTGCACGTCGCTGACCTGGTTGGACACGGCACCCGAACCCACGCCCTCGAGCAGCGCGGCCACCGAGGAGGCGTGGCACAGGCGCGTGCAATGGTCGACGTTGTTGGTGCCGAAGCCGGTGCGCACCAGTTTCTGGAACAGGTAGGCCTCCTCGTTCGAACCTTTGGCCGAGCCGAAGCCCGCCAGCGCGTGCTTGCCATGCGTGTCGCGGATGCCGGCGAGCCCGCCGGCGGCAAAATCGAGCGCCTCCTCCCAGCTCGCCTCGCGAAAGGCGTCGCGCCAATTGTCCGGATCGACGCTGAAATCCCCGCTTTTGGGCACACCTGGCTTGCGCATCAGCGGCACGGTCAGGCG
>JAENXP010000250.1 GCA_016649475.1 Burkholderiales bacterium
CCATCACACTTATCGGTACGTACAAATGTCGGCATGTTGTTTCTCCATCTTTTGTGTTACTGCAGTTGATACTCCGTCGCCCCATCCGGCGGCAACGGCCTCTAGAGTCGTTACTTGGCGGAATGACCGCTCATCTTGATTTCCACCTTGTCCTCGTCCTTGATGCTGCCGTAGTACTCGCGCAGTATGGAGAGCACTTCCGGACGCGAGAACTTGTCGGAAACTTCCTCGCCCTCGGACAACGCCTTGCGCAGCTTGGTACCGGACAGCAGGATGCGGTCGGAACCCTCGTGCGGACAGGTCTTCATGGAAGCCATGCCGTCACACTTGTTGCACCAGAAGGTCCAGTCGATCTTGAGCGGCTTGGTCTCCAGCGCATCGGCCGGGATTTCGTCGAAAATGGTGTGCGCATCGAACGGGCCGTAGTAGTCACCGACACCGGCGTGATCACGACCAACGATCTGGTGCGAGCAGCCGTAGTTCTGGCGGAACAGCGCGTGCAGCAACGCTTCACGCGGGCCGGCATAGCGCATGTCGAGCGGATAGCCCGCCTGCACCACCGTGTTCTTGACGAAATACTTGTCGATCAGCGCCCCGATGGCGGGGGTGCGCACCTCGGCCGGAATGTCGCCCGGCTTGAGCGCGCCCAGCAGCGAATGCACCAGCACGCCGTCGCACACCTCGATCGCGACCTTGGCCAGGTACTCGTGCGAGCGGTGCATGGGATTGCGCGTCTGGAACGCCGCCACTTTGGACCAGCCCAGGCGCTCGAACTCGGCGCGAGTCTCGGCCGGGGTCATGAACAGGGCGCCATACTTCGCCTTGAAACCACCGTCGGACAGTACCTTGACCGGGCCGGCAAGATTGACTTCGCCTTGCGCCATGACCATTTTCACCCCGGGGTGCGCTTCGTCGGCGGTACGAAACACGGACATGCACTCGTGCGCCTTGTCGATCGCGTATTTCTCGGTCACGTTGATAGTCGCCAGGATTTCGTCCGAGTCCGGGTCGACAAGCGCGAGCTCGCTGCCGGTCTTGATCTTCTCGGCAGCCGCCTTGTCCACAGAAAGCGTGATCGGTATCGGCCAGAACAAGCCGCTCGCCATGCGGTAGCCGTCGCAGACGCCCTGCCAGTCGGCGTGCGTCATGAAACCCTCGAGCGGAGTGAAACCGCCGATGCCGAGCATGATTAGATCGCCCTTTTCGCGCGAGGACACGCGCAGCTGGGGCAGGGTCCGGGCACGCGCCTGTTCCGCCTTCAGCGCAGCCCCGGCAAGCAACAGAGGCTTGAGCGACTCTCCCCCATGAGGATGGACCAGTTTTGACATGCTTGCGCCTCTTTTTTTGTATTGGCTTGCAGGCGTTGCGTGGCCCGAACGCGCGGGCTCGCGACAACGATACTGGGCGTATTGTGCGCAGTGGCAAGCTGGCTCACAAGCCAGAGATTTTGATTTGCTGATAAGGCGCGCTGATTAACGGGATTGCGGCTGCAAGAGGCTCGCCGAAATTGATGATATTGGGCATCGCAAGGAGAGACGCATGGACAATGCCGCCGCGTGCTGGCTCGCCTTGGTCACCACCCGGCCCACCGAAGACCCGGCGGCGCGCGCCAGGAACTCCCGAAGCTCGCCGGATGCGCTGCGCCGCTTGCGGCCCGACACTCACTTCTTCTCTTTCATCTCCTGCTCCAGCTGCACCCGCAGGTCACGCAGGCGCGCCTCGACGCTGGAGAGCTGGTAGAAGTCGCCGTCTCCGCTTTTTTGTGCCAGCTGCAGCTGTTCGATCGCCGCCGGCAGACTGCCCTGCAACACATAGGCCTCGGCCTGCGCCTGATGCTGCAGCAGACGCTTGCCCAAGGACGCATACCCCTGCGCCTGCAACGCGTACAGCCGCGCATCGCGCGGGTAGTTCTTCAGTTGGTCCTCCAGCAGGGACGCCGCTTCGCGATTTTGCCCGAGCCGCAGCAGCGCCTCGATGCAGGCGTAATTGAGCGCGCGGTTGTTGGGGTAGTGCACCAGCGCCTGTTTCAGCACCGCGACTGCACCTTTGTCATCGCCATTGGCCTGTTTGATGCGCGCAGCCAAGCCCGCGAGCATCGGGTGCTCTACCTCCTTCAACAGCGGCGCCAGTTCCGCCCCAGCGCGCACCGGGTCCTGCGCGCGCAGTAACGCTACGGCCAAACCATAGCGCGTCGCGATTTCGTTGCTGAATTTCTTCTCGCGCAGGTCGCTTTCGAACTGCGCCAGCGCGTCGCGCGACGTGCCCTGTCCGGCGCGCAGTTTGGAGCGCACCAGCTGGAAGTCGAGACTGTCGGGCGTCTGCTTGTACGGCAGGTCCTGAATCCGGTTTTGCGCGTCAGCAATGCGCTCCGTGGTAACCGGGTGGGTGCGCAAATACGCCGGCGCGTTGTTTTCGTACAAGCGCCCCGCCTTTTGCATGCGCACGAAAAACGAAGGCATGGCGCGCACGTCGAATCCGGATTTTTCCAGTATCGGGAACCCGATGCGGTCAGCCTCGCGCTCGAACTCGCGCGTAAATCCGATCTGCGCAGTAATTGCGCTCGCCTGGCCGATTGCCGCCGCAGCTGACCCCAGCTGCGAGTTGCGGGCAAGGATCGCCAGCGCCACCGACGCCAGCATCGCGGTCGACAGCTGTCCCTCCTTGGTCACCATGCGCGCCATATGATGCTGCGTCACGTGGGCAATTTCGTGCGCCACCACCGCGGCCAATTCGGATTCACTCTGGGCGGTCACGATGGTTCCGGTATGCACGCCGATGTAGCCGCCCGGCAACGCGAATGCGTTCAGCGTCGCGTCCTTTACCAGGAAAAACTCGAAGTCCTGGCGAGCGTCCGGGCTGTTGGACACCAGGCGGTTGCCCAGGGCGTTGAGATATTCCGTGGCCTCTGGATCGGCGTCGTATGCAGGGTCGTGCTGGCGGATGTCGCGCATGATGGCCTCGCCAACGCGGCGCTCCATTTGCGGCGTAAAAGCGATTTGCGCCGTGTCGCCCAGGTCGGGCAGGCCCTCGGCCAGGGCGGGCACGGCAAACACCAGGAACAAGGCAAGCAGGCTGCTGAGACGCATGATGATATGATACCCCGCCATGAAACGAAGTTCCCCGGCGCTGGCGAAAAACCTCAGCCATTTTGACGCGCACGGCCAGGCGCACATGGTCGATGTCGGCGGCAAGGCCGAGACCCGCCGCCTCGCCCGCGCCTGCGGCTGCATACGGATGCAAGCCGCGACCCTGCGCCTGATCCTCGAGGGCACCGCAAAGAAGGGCGATGTGCTGGGTGTGGCGCGCCTGGCCGCGATCCAGGCGGCCAAGCGCACTGCGGACCTGATTCCGCTGGCGCACCCGCTGGCGCTGACCCGGGTAGGTGCCGAATTCGAACCCGACGTGGCCGGCAGCTGCATCGCACTGACCGTTACCGTGGAAACCCTGGGCCGCACCGGCGTCGAGATGGAGGCCCTGACCGCAGTCAGCGTAGGCCTCCTGACCATATATGACATGTGCAAGGCGGTCGACCGCGGCATGCGCATTGAGGGCATACGGCTGCTGGAGAAAAAAGGTGGGAAGTCCGGGCACTACCTGAGCGCGCCCGACTGAGCTGACGTGAGGCGGCCGATTTAGGAGAACACGAGGGGAAATTCCTCCCGTTTTATTCAACGAGTCTCAATCCGCCATCCTGCGTGCGTAGGTGATCGCAAGCGTCGACATGCGATACATTTGGTAACAGCATTGCCGCGAACCTGCATGGTAAGCTTGCCGCTCACCGCGCCTCACCCGTCAAACCGATGAAAACAATCCTGTTGCTGATCGTCGCCGCCATCATTCTGGCGGGCGCCGCTTTCGGCGCCTACCGCTATGCGTCGAACAAAGGCGATGCACTGGCATACCGTTTCGTCAAGGTCGACAAGGGTCCGATCACGGCGGCGGTTAGCGCCACCGGCACGCTCAATCCGGTGGTGTCGGTGCTGGTGGGCTCGCAGGTTTCGGGACAGATCAAGGAGTTGTTCGCCGACTTCAACTCAGTGGTGAAGAAAGATCAGGTAATTGCGCGCATCGACCCGGAGTCGTTCGAACTCAGGGTGCGCCAGGCGATGGCAGACCTCGAGGCGACCAGGGCAACGGTCCTGACGCAGATGGCGGGCGTGGGCGCGCAGCGCGCCGAGGTGTCGCGCAGCGAAGTCAATCTGGCCGACGTCAGGCGCGACTATGAACGCAAGCAGACGCTGGTGGAAAAGGGCTTCGTTTCCGCGGCCGATCGCGACAAGGCGTTGGCCGTGTACAACGGCGCGCAGGAGCAGGTCAAGACGGCGCGCGCGCAATTGGCAGTAGCCGGGGCTCAGGCCAAGAACGCCGAAGCGGTGGTCAGGCAGCGCGAGTCGCAACTGGCGCAGGCAAAGGTGGACTTGGCCCGCACCATCATCCGCGCGCCGGTCGATGGGGTGGTGATCAAGCGCAGCGTGGATGCCGGCCAGACCGTGGCCGCGAGCCTGCAGGCGCCGGAGCTTTTTCAGATTGCGCAGAATCTGCGCGATATGCAGGTGGAGGCTTCGATCGACGAGGCCGACGTCGGCCGCGTCAAGGTCGACCAGAACGCGACTTTCACCGTCGACTCGTTCCCGGGACGCACCTTCAGCGGCAAAGTGATGCAGGTACGCAAGGCGGCGCTGGTGGTGCAGAACGTAGTGACCTATACCGTGGTGATCTCGGCGGCGAACCCCGATCTGCGGCTGCTCCCGGGCATGACGGCGAACGTGCGCATTGTCACCGACCAGCGCGATGGCGTGCTCAAGCTGCCCAATGCGGCCCTGCGCTTCCGGCCACCGGGTTTCAGCGACGGCACCGCCGCATCTGGGGCCGGCGGGGCTGCGCCGCCCCCCGCTTCCGGCGGCAGCGCGGGACAGCAGTTGCGCCAGCGTCTCATCGCCGCGCTCGATCTGGATGCCGACCAGCAGGCCAAGCTGGACCCGATATTTGCCGACGCGCGGCAAAAGCTGGCAG
>JAENXP010000360.1 GCA_016649475.1 Burkholderiales bacterium
TGGCACATCGAGGCGAGAGCCGCGTCGATCCAGCGGCCGCGGGCCGCGAGCAAGGCATGCGCCGCGAACAGCGTGCCGGTGCCGATGGGTTTGGTCAGGATCAGGACGTCGCCGGGCCGCATGCCGCTCTTGCGCAGCACCGACGCGATGTCCTCGTCTATCAGGCCGTTGACGGCAAAGCCCAGCGCCAGTTCCTTGCCCTCGCCGGTGTGACCGCCCACCAGTGCGCAATCGGCGTCGTTGAGCACTTCGATCGCGCCGGACATCATCTGAAACAGCAGGTCCTCCTGCTTGGATTCGAGGCCGGCGGGCACGGTGACAATCGCGGTGGCCGACTGCGCCTCGGCGCCCATCGCGAATATGTCGCCCAGGGCGTGGTTGGCCGCGACCTTGCCGAATATGTAGGGATCGTCGATGAAGGCGCGGAAGAAATCCACCGTGTGCACCACGGCCTTGCCCGGCGGCACGCGCACCACCGCGGCATCGTCGGGCGCGTGCAGTCCGATGAGCACGTCGTCGCGATCGACCGGCTCGAGCGCGCCGAGCGCGCGCGATAGCACCGTTGCGCCGACTTTCGCGCCGCAGCCGCCGCAGCGCATCGCCACTGCCGAGATGGCTTGCGCGGCCTCCTCCCGGTCGAGCTTGACCGGCGAGGGTGCCGCATGCGCGGGCCCGGTCTGCATTGCGGGAAACTGGTCGAATTTGTGCATGAAGCGGCGGTCGATCCAGTCCTTCCAGCGCCACACCCAGTCGCCGCGCAATGCCAGCGCACCGCGCGAGGCCACGGCGTACCGATCGCCGGTGCTGATCAGTGCCAGCCAACGCGTTTGCGGGCGGTAGGGCGTCAGCGCCCGGCCCTCCACCGCGCGGCGCAGGTTCTCTGCGAGCGGCTTGCCCTGGCGCACGGCGAATACCCCGGCTTTCTCCAGCGGGCGGTTCACCATGCCGGCGATGTCGCCTGCGGCAAATACCTTTGGATCGCTCACGGTCTGCAGCGTGTCGCCTACCTGAATGAATCCGTCCGCATCGAGGGCGAGGCCGGTTCCGGCGAGCCACGGCGCGCCGCCGGCACGCGTGACCCAGACGACCTCGTCGGCATCCACCGATATGCCGGCCGTCGTCTGCACGCGCGTCGCCGATACCTGGTCGACCTCGGCGTTGCAATGCAGTTCGACACCGCGCTCGGCCAGCACGCGCTCGAATGTGCGGCGCACCGACGCATTGTGGGTTTTCAGGATCACCGGGCCGCGCGTCAGCAGGTGGAAGCTGAGCTCGTCCGGGTTGCGCCCTGCTGCGCGCAATTCCTTGCGCAGGCGGTACTGCATGGCCAGAGTCAACTCGACCCCGCCGGCGCCGCCGCCGACCACGGCGATGCGCGTGGCCCCTGCGTGCCGGCGTACGCGCTCGAGCAGCAGCAGCCAGCGCTGGTTGAAGCCGTTGATCGGTTTGACCGGCACTGCGTGCTCGCTCGCACCCGCCACATCGGCCATTTGCGGCGTGGAGCCGATGTTGATCGACAGGTAGTCGTAAGGCACCGGCGGACGATTGCGGCAGAGGACTTTGCCCGCGTCGCGGTCCAGGCCCAGTGCTTCATCGTGAAAGTAGCGCGCGCCGGCAAACCGCGCCAGCCTTGACAGATCGATGTGGACTTCGTCGTAGCTGTAGTGTCCGGCGATGTACCCCGGCAGCATGCCGGAATAGGGCGTGTGGGTGTCGCGGCAGATGACCGTCAGGCGGACTCCGGGCACGGGATGCATGCCGAAGCGCTTGAGCACGACTACATGGCTGTGGCCACCGCCGACCAGGACGATATCCCTGAGTACCGGTTGATCCGGCGATAGCATCGCGAACTTCCTTTCAAGGACGGCGCGCCGCGCGGAATTACGGGCGCATACGATGCGCGCAGGCGGCTGACTCAGTCCGCGTCTTTTTCGAGCACCTCGGGGATTTTACGCGATGCGCGGCGCAGAAACTCGATCTGCTGTGCGAAACCGGTGCAACCCTTGCACATCATCAGATGCATGCGCAGCAGTATGCGCTCGGTTGGTGCGAGCGGCTGTTCCATCGCCCTGGAGGATAGCCTGGCGGCTTCCTCGCACGAATACATCAATTTACTCATGATTTGTCCCGAACCAGTTTTCGCTCATGCAGGAACGCAGGCTCAGCCTCGCCCTGAACAGTATTACATGCAGATTAGTCGTGGAAATCTCGAATTTCTTACAGATTTCCTCCGACGACAGGCCCATTACCTCGCGCATGGAGAACACCAGCGCATCGCGCTTGGACAGGCGCTGGCAGCATTCCTGGTACACGCGCCAGAACTGGCTGGACTCGAGCGCGGCATCGGGCTTACCCCAATCCGCCGGCGGATCCACCCACTTTCCCTGGGCATTGAACGCGCCTTCGGCAGAACCGCTGTCTTCGCCCAGCCCGACTGTGTCCGCCGGCAGGCCGCGCCCGCGGCTGCGGGTCAGATCGATGATCTTGTGCTTGAGGATGCCGGTGAGCCAGGTGCGCAGCTGCGAGCGACCCTCGAAACGGCCGGGCTGAGCCAGCGCCGCGAGCAGCGTGTCCTGCACCGCATCTTCGGCCAGCGCTGCATCGCGCAGATGAAACTGCGCATAACGCAGCAGATATGCTCGATGCGCCTGCAGCAATTGCGCCTGATCGTCTTGCTCGGCCATAGTGATTTTCTCTGGGGATGGCGGTCCGGGTTAAGTGGCTATGTGCGCGCTCTGCGCGTCGGACAGCGCCGGCGCGTCACGGGCGATTCTGCCATCAAATGAGCTGGATTGCCCGCAAACCGCCCAAGCCGCCGGCGCGAACGATGTCATGCAAGACCCTGCCCGATCGCCTGCTCAAGAACAGCGTATCAAAGCCGGAGTACATCTTGATGAGCGCGTCATTTCATCATTTGGCTGGAGATCTCGCGGGTTATAGTGGCGAAAGCGGGGAGGAAACCTACGATGACCGGGGCAGCATAGATACCGTGGTGTTCTCGCCCGCGCCGTCCGTCGCCGCCCGATAGGCGCTGGAGCAGCCCGCTTTGTAAGAAATTACCTTGCCGTAGCGACCAAGAAGATCATGACGCAGTGGTTTTTCCCTCGAAGTCGAAAATACGGAGGATTTTTATGTCGTTGATGCCAAACAAACCCGTTCCCGCCCTTGAACTCGATCTCGTGGGGGGCGGGCACGTCTCGCTTGCAGCCGAAAAACCACAGCAATTCACCATGGTGGTGTTCTACCGCGGGCTGCACTGCCCCATTTGCCGGCGCTACCTGTCGGAACTGGAATCCTTGCTGCCCGAATTTGAAAAGCGCGGGGTGTCGGTGTTCGCTGCCAGTTCCGATGCGCAGGACCGCGCCGAACAGGCGAAATCGGGCTGGGGACTGGCAAACCTGCGCGTCGGCTACGGGGTCTCCATCGAAGAGGCGCGCAAGTGGGGGCTCTACGTATCGCGTACCAACGGAAAGACCTCGGCGGGCATCGTGGAACCCGACCTGTTTGCCGAACCGGGGCTGTTCATCGTGCGCCCGGATCGGACACTCTACTGGGGCACTACCTCGACCATGCCCTTCGGCCGGCCGCATTTCAATGAAATACTGCAGAGCCTGGATTTCGTGATCTCGAAGAATTATCCGGCGCGCGGCGACGCCTGAGCCGGGCGCCGCGATCAGAATGCGTCCCGCCGTGCTGCTCCGCCTCTGCTGTATCGCGCTGGGGTTCTTTGCCGCCGGGCTCGCCGGCGTCGAGGCCCGGTCGCCAAATGCTTCAGCGCAGAAATACCCGAACGTTCTCGCCGTGAAAATCAGGTCGCGAGCGGTTGATACCTTTGACTTCGACGTGACTGTTTCTTCGCCCTACGACAGCCCAAACA
>JAENXP010000690.1 GCA_016649475.1 Burkholderiales bacterium
ACCAGGCTTTCGTTGATAGTCGAAGGCAGCTCGGTACGCTGCGGTTTGGCCTTGAACATTCCCTTCATCGCGGTGGAATCGACTTCGAGCCATTCGGGGATGCCGCGCGAAGCAGCTGCCGTCGACGCTCCCTTGATGCGCAGTTGACCCTTGGCTTTTTCTGCCACCTCGATGGTGTCGCCGGTGCGTACGTGATAGGAAGGAATGTTGACGCGCCTGCCGTTCACCATGATGCCGTTATGGCGCACGACTTGGCGCGCCTCGTTGCGCGAGGCGCCGAAGCCCATGCGGAAACACACCGTATCCAGGCGCGACTCGAGCAACTGCAACAGGTTCTCGCCGGTGATGCCCTTTTGGCGCGCAGCCAGCGCGTAGACGCCGCGAAACTGGCGCTCCAGGACACCGTAGATGCGGCGGATCTTCTGCTTCTCGCGCAGTTGTTTTCCGTAGTCCGACAGGCGCTGTCCGCTCTTTTGGCCATGCTGTCCCGGCGCATAGGCGCGGCGCTCGACGGCACACTTGTCAGTAAAGCATTTCTCGCCTTTGAGGAACAGTTTCTCGCCCTCGCGACGGCACTGGCGGCATTTGGGGTCTAGGTTGCGGGCCACGTTCCAGTCTCCTTAGATGCGCCGACGCTTGGGCGGGCGGCAGCCGTTATGCGGCACCGGCGTCACGTCGCTGATGCTGGTAATTTTCAGTCCAATCGCGTTCAGGGCGCGCACGGCGGACTCGCGTCCGGGGCCCGGACCCTTGATGCGAACTTCGACGTTCTTGACGCCGCACTCCTGCGCCGCCTTGCCTGCCTGCTCGGCTGCAATCTGCGCCGCAAACGGAGTCGATTTGCGCGAACCCTTGAACCCAGCGGCACCGGAAGTCGCCCAGGAGAGCGCGTTGCCCTGACGGTCGGTTATGGTGATGATGGTGTTGTTGAACGACGCGTGTATATGCGCGATGCCTTCGGCAACGTTCTTTTTCACCTTCTTGCGTACCCGCGCCGCTGTGGCGCTGGCGCTCGGGGATTTGGCCATTTATGCTTTCCTCTACGTTTCCGTTGATCCGGGGCTTAAGTCTTGCTCGCCGCGGATTTCATCTTGATCGCCGCCTTGCGCGGGCCCTTACGGGTGCGCGCGTTGGTGCGCGTGCGCTGCCCGCGCACGGGCAAGCCCTTACGATGGCGCGAGCCGCGATAACAGCCCAGGTCCATCAGGCGCTTGACCGACATCGACACCTCGCGCCGTAAGTCGCCCTCGACCGTAAATTTGGCCACCTCTTCGCGCAAGCGCTCCATGTCGGAGTCAGACAGGTCCTTGATCTTGGACGAAGTTCCGACCTTGGCCGCAACGCAAATAGCCTGCGCGCGCGCCCGCCCGATACCGAAGATCGCAGTCAGCGCAATCTCCGCGTGTTGGTGGTTTGGAATGTTGACGCCTGCGATACGGGCCATTAGTTCACTCCAAGAATGCGAAACCGATAATTATAGCTTGATATCATGCTCTCTGCCAGCCAATTAACCTTGACGTTGTTTATGCCGCGGGTTGGTGCAAATCACGCGCACCACTCTCTTCCTGCGAATTACCTTGCAGTTGCGGCACATCTTTTTCACTGATGCCTGTACTTTCATTGTGCTCTCCTGCTCCGCCTCGATCCGCGCTGTTACACCCGGACCAGGACTACTTCGCGCGGAAAACGATCCGCGCCCTTGTCAAATCATACGGCGTCAACTCCACCGTCACCTTGTCGCCCGGCAGGATGCGTATGTAGTGCATGCGCATCTTGCCCGAGATATGCCCCAACACTATGTGGCCATTCTCCAACTTCACTCTGAAGGTCGCGTTCGGGAGATTTTCCACTATCTCCCCCTGCATCTCGATAACGTCTTCTTTCGCCATCAGCGTGTGGGGAAGCCAGCGCCCTTGAAGTTGGCCTTCTTCAATAGGCTTTCATACTGGTGCGACATGATGTAGGCCTGCACTTGCGACATGAAATCCATGGTCACGACCACGATGATCAGCAGCGAGGTCGTGACCATGGATTTCATGTCGCAAGTGCAGGCCTACA
>JAENXP010000540.1 GCA_016649475.1 Burkholderiales bacterium
AAATGGCGTGCGAGAATTTTTGCGACTTCTTCTCCTACATGATAGATCCCCAGCGCAAATATGAATCGCGCGAGCGGGGCCCCCTTGCTCTTTTCGATCGCAGCGACCACATTGGAGGCCGATTTTTCCGCCATGCGTTCCAGCGCGGCGAGCTTGGCCAGCCCGAGACGATAGAGGTCGGCGGGCGTATGCACGATGCCCCCCTCGACCAGTTGGTCGACCAGCTTTTCTCCCAGCCCCTCGATGTCCATGGCGCGGCGCGAGGCGTAATGCAGCAGCGCCTGCTTGCGCTGCGCCGGACAGAACAGGCCGCCGGTGCAGCGATACACGGCTTCGCTCTCCAGACGCTCGACCTTGGATCCGCATTCCGGGCAGGTCGCGGGCATGTGGAACTCCAGCGTGCCGGGCGCGCGCTTTTCGGGCAACACGCGCGCGACTTCCGGAATCACGTCGCCGGCGCGGCGCACGATGACGGTATCGCCGGCGCGCACATCCTTGGCGCGCACCTGATCCAGGTTGTGCAAAGTGGCGTTCGTCACCGTTACCCCGCCGACGAACACGGGCTTCAGCCTGGCTACCGGAGTCAGGGCGCCGGTGCGCCCCACCTGCACTTCGATAGCCTGCACCTCGGTGCGCGCCTCTTCCGCCGGAAACTTGTGCGCAATGGCGAAACGCGGCGCGCGCGCCACATAGCCCAATTTTTCCTGCGCGGCGATGCTGTTGACCTTGTACACCACGCCGTCGATTTCATAGGGCAGCTCCGCCCGGCGCGCGCCGAGCGCGCCGTAGTACTGCATCAGTCCCTGCGCGCCGCTGACCGTGCGCCGCTCGGGACAGACGGGAAGGCCCAGCTGCTCCAGCCAGTCCTCCAGGTCACTGTGCGTTTCCGGCGCGGCCGCACCCTCGAACACGCCGAGGGCATAGGCGAAGAAGCGCAACGGCCTGCGCGCGGTTATGCGCGAATCGAGCTGGCGCAGGCTGCCCGCAGCGGCATTGCGCGGGTTGACGAATTCCTTCTCTCCATTGGCGCGCTGGCGCTGGTTCATGCGGTCGAAGTCACGCCGGTACATAAGCACTTCGCCGCGAATTTCGAGCAGCGCGGGAACAGCCGTGCCGTTCAAGCGCAGCGGAATGCTCTTGATGGTGCGCAGATTGGGGGTGACGTCCTCACCGGAGTAGCCGTCGCCGCGGGTCGCACCCTGCGTGAATACGCCCCGTGCGTAGGTCAGGCTGATCGCCAGTCCGTCGAACTTGGGCTCGGCCAGGTATTCGATATTGCTCGTCTTCAGGCTTTCGCACACGCGCTTGTCGAATGCCGTCACCTCCTCGGCGGAAAAGGCGTTATTGAGCGAGAGCATGGGGGTACGGTGAATAAACTGCTCGAACTGGGGCAGAGGCACCCCACCTACACGCTGAGTCGGTGAATCGGGGCTGGCGAGTTCCGGATGCTCGCTTTCGAGTTGCTGCAGTTCGCGGAACAGGCCGTCGTATTCCGCGTCGCTTACCAGCGGCTGGTCAAGCACGTAGTATTGATGGTTATGGCGTTCCAGTTCCGCGCGCAGCTCTTGCGCCAGCGCCAGAGCGGTTTTCGCTGCGGTCATCAGGAAAACAGGCGTAGTGCCAGCGGGCTGCCTGCCGCAATCCCCTGTTGCTCCATGCTGGCGTAAAGGGCCTGCAGCTGGCCGCGTATCTTGTCCAACCCGGACGCGTCCAAAGGCTGGCGATTGTCATCGACGATGCCGGCAGACAGGGCCTCGGCCAGGGCGCGCGCGAATTCGATGTAGCGGTCGAAGGTGACGATCCCGCCCGGCACTCTGGCGACGTCGAACAGCAGCGTCAGCCCCCTGCTCGCTAGCGATTTCATGCCTTCGGCGGAGAACGCCTGCTCCTCCATATTGCACAGGACATAGAGCTCGAGGCCGCTTTCGTCACGGCGGCAAAATCTGCCGTCCTGCTCCAGAGTCATTCCGTGAGACTCGGCCAGGGCGCGTATCCTGGTGCCGGGTATGGCTCCCCCGCGCGCGATCAAGTTAAGCCCGATCTGCACGTCGATATCGGCGCAAAGGGCATCGAGCTGTTGCGCCCGCTGCAACGCTTCCGCTGAATCGGCCAGCACGCTGCTGGCGCCTATGGACTCTGCCACCGCCTGGACCATGGTGCTGAAATCGGACAAATCCTGCTGGCTGGCAGCGCCTCTGCGGTCGGCAAGTTGCAGGCCTGCGCGCAACTTCTCGTATTCACCGACCGCGTCCAGGGGCACCCAGCTGGATCTCAGCTTGTTGTAGCCTTCCCAGCTCACGGCCTTTGCCAGACTGCTCATACTGTCGACTATCGCCGTAGAAATCGCCTCCCCGGCGACCGGATTTTTGGTTTCCAGGGTGGCGATGAAATCGATCCCCGGATCGAGCGTGCCATTGGCGGGAGGGAACTCACCCGGCGGCTCCGACAGGGTGGGTTCGATACGCTCGCTCGGGCCGGCCGACCGCCGGTGTGCTTCCTTCCCCCCCAAGAGCACGTCATCGTGGCGCGAGCCGAAGATCTCCTCGGACTGGCGCTTGAGGCGCGCTTCCTGCAGCTTGTTGTACGCCAGCACCCCGACCACCACCAGGACGCCTATGCCCAGCAGGCCAAGCTGCAGCTCGCTCATGGGCGCAAGCTCACGCGCGCCGCCTCCGCGCTATTTGCCCGACGCACAGATCTGACTGTCGGCGTCCGGCCGCATTCGCCCTGCCCGCATCCCCGCT
>JAENXP010000298.1 GCA_016649475.1 Burkholderiales bacterium
CTTCGGGCACACCATCTACGGCAAGGCGCTGCGTGCCACGGCCATTAACCGCGTCGGCGCGCGGCTGGTGGGTGTCTCGCCGGCGATGGCGGGCAAACTGAGTTTCACACTCGCCGCGCTGATCGGGGCACTTTCCGGGGTCTTGATTGCGCCGATTACCACTATCTATTACGACTCCGGTTTCCTGGTGGGATTGAAGGGATTCGTCGGTGCCATCGTGGGCGGTCTGGTAAGTTATCCCATTGCGGCTGCAGGCGCGTTGCTGGTGGGCCTGCTCGAAGCCTATGCCTCGTTCTGGGCCAGTGCCTACAAGGAAGTCATAGTCTTCACTTTGATTATTCCGGTGCTGGTTTGGCGTTCGCTTACCACCCACCATATCGAGGAAGACGAGGAATGAGCCGCAAAGGAATACCGCGCGCGCATGTAGTGCTCGGCGTTTTCCTCGCTTTTATCCTGGCCGCACCCCTGGTGTTACCCGAGTTCCAGGTCACGCTGCTAAATTACATCGGCCTGTACAGTATCGTTGCGCTGGGCCTGGTACTGCTCACCGGGGTAGGCGGCTTGACTTCGTTTGGTCAGGCGGCTTTTGTCGGCCTGGGCGCTTACACCACGGCGTATCTGAGCACGGTCCATGGTTGGTCGCCGTGGTTGACCTTGCTGACCGGGTTGGCGCTTACTTTCGTTGTTTCTGTCTTCCTTGGGTTTATCAGCCTGCGTCTTTCCGGCCACTACCTGCCGCTAGGAACTATAGCTTGGGGCATCAGCCTGTATTATCTATTTGGAAACATGGAATTTCTCGGTGGGCACAATGGGATATCCAGCCTCCCCGCCATTAGCTTTTTTGGGCTCGCGCTCGACACCGGCCGCGAGTTTAGTTATCTGATCTGGCTGCTGGTGTTGTTGTCGCTGCTGTCGATGCAAAATTTGCTCGATTCGCGTTCCGGTCGGGCCATCCGTGCCTTGAAAGGAGGGGGATTGATGGCCGAGAGCTTCGGCGTCGACACCGCACGCATGAAGATAATCATCTTTGTGCACGCCGCACTACTTGCCAGTGTGTCAGGCTGGCTCTACGCGCACTTACTTCGCTTTGTGAATCCGACGCCTTTTTCGATCAACGCCGGCATTGAGTACCTGTTCATGGCGGTGGTCGGAGGAGCCGCCTCTGTATGGGGTGCAGTGGTCGGCGCTGGAATACTCACCATACTCAAACAGTGGCTGCAGGACCTGCTGCCCAAACTCCTCGGGCAAAGCGGCAACTTCGAAATGATCGTCTTCGGTGTGCTGCTGGTGCTGCTGCTGCAGCGCGCACGCGAGGGGATCATGCCGCTGGCCGTACGTTTTTTTCCCGCTGTGAGGACGCCGATTCCGGCGTCGACGCAGGCGCTGCCGCAGCGCGTACGGCCGGTCGTGGGCGAGGTCTTGCTGGAGGTCAAGAGCGTGCGCAAGGCGTTCGGCGGCCTGGTGGCGGTGAACGACCTGTCCTTTACCATGCATAGCGGCGAGATTCTGGGTCTGATTGGTCCCAACGGCGCTGGCAAGAGTACGGTATTCAACTTGGTTACAGGCGTGCTGCCGCGGACTGGCGGCGAGGTGCATTTCCGCGGCGAGCGCATCGACACCCTGTCTGCACGCGCCATCATTCCGCGCGGCTTGGCCCGCACGTTTCAGCAAGTGCACCTGTTGCCTACGATGAGCGTACTGGAGAACGTCGCCATCGGCGCTCACTTGCGCGGAAGCAAGGGGGCGATCAGCGCCGCGCTGCGACTGGAGCGTGCGGAGGAAGCGATGCTGCTCGCGGAGGCCGCGCGCCAGCTGGAGCGCGTGGGCTTGGGAGCCAGCATGCACGAACAGGCGGGCAATTTGGCGCTGGGCCAGCAGCGTATTTTGGAAATTGCGCGAGCGCTGAGCGCCGATCCGGTATTGCTGCTGCTCGATGAGCCCGCGGCCGGCCTGCGCTATCAGGAAAAGCGCGCGCTCGCCGAGCTGCTGCGCAAACTCAAGTCGGAAGGTATGAGCATACTGCTGGTCGAGCACGACATGGATTTTGTCATGAAGCTGGTGGACCGGCTGGTGGTGATGGATTTCGGCGAAAAACTGGCCGAAGGGCTGCCCCAGGAAATTCAGACCAACCCGCTGGTACTTGAAGCTTATCTCGGGGGAATCAAATGAGCGCGCTGCTGGAAGTGCGTGGATTGTGCGTGGCCTATGGCAAGGTCGAAGCCGTGCATCAGGCCGGGCTGCGTGTGGAAGAGGGGAGGATAGTCACGGTCATCGGGCCCAACGGCGCGGGTAAGACCACGTTATTGGCGGCTCTGATGGGTATGCTGCCTGCGCGCGGCAGCGTGAGCTATGCGGGGAAGGATATTTCGCACATCGAGCCGGAGCAACGCGTGGGCCGCGGCTTGTGTCTGGTGCCGGAGCGGCGCGAATTGTTTTCCGCGATGACGGTGGAGGACAACCTGGTGCTAGGCGCTTTTCACCGCTATCGCAAAAGGGATCCAACCATAGGCGCGGATTTCGAACAGGTTTACCAGTTGTTTCCGCGCCTCCAGGAACGCCGCCGGCAGCTTGCCGGGACGCTATCCGGCGGTGAGCGTCAGATGCTTGCGCTGGGCCGCGCGCTCATGAGCCGACCACGCCTGTTGATGCTGGACGAGCCCAGCTTGGGCTTGGCGCCGTTGATCGTGCGAGATATCTTCCGGGTCATCGGTGGCCTGCGGGAGAGCGGGGTCTCCATCCTGTTGGTGGAGCAGAACGCCCGTGCCGCGCTGCAGGTAGCCGATTACGGCTATGTGCTGGAAACAGGCGAGATCGTCGTTCAGGGGCCCAGCGCGGATCTCGTCTCCGATCCGCGCGTGATCGAAAGCTATCTCGGGCTGGTTTCCGGCGGCGCCGGGTAATCCGGAGTGCTGTAGGGCGGTCCGCATCTAGCTGCATACTTGGTTGTGCGCAGCAATAATGCGCGGCAAGCTTATGTTTCACGTGGAACATCACAACAACGGGTCCTGCGTCGCGGGTCCGGGGTCGTTGCAAGCCTATTGTTGACCGGGGCTTGCTGTATTTCTCTTTGTTCCACGTGGAACAACAGCTTACGGTTCGAGGGAAATGAGCGTAAAATCGCGCCTCTTTGACACGGCAGCGGGCGCATGCATTTTCCAAGCAAATTCGACGTGATCGTAGTCGGCGGCGGGCACGCAGGAACCGAGGCAGCGCTGGCCGCAGCCCGAGCGGGCAGCAAGACACTGCTGCTCACGCATAACATCGAGACCTTGGGGCAGATGTCCTGCAACCCGTCGATCGGTGGCATCGGCAAGGGGCATTTGGTCAAGGAAGTCGATGCGCTGGGCGGTGCCATGGCGATAGCCACAGATGAGGCCGGGATCCAGTTCCGCACGCTCAATTCGAGTAAGGGTGCGGCAGTGAGGGCCACCAGAGCACAGGCCGACAGGATACTGTACAAGCAGGCGATCCGTTCGCGCCTTGAAAACCAGCCGAATCTGACCCTTTTCCAGCAAGCAGTGGACGACCTTACGCTGGAGGGCGATCGGGTCAGCGGCGTGGTAACTCAGCTGGGAGTCCGATTTAGCGCGCGCGCCGTGGTCCTGACTACAGGTACCTTTCTTTCCGGACTGATCCACGTCGGCATGGTCAATTATCAGGCGGGGAGAGCGGGCGACCCGCCCTCGCTCAGCCTGGCGGCGCGGCTGCGCGAGCTGAAGCTCCCGGTGGGCCGTCTGAAAACCGGGACGCCACCGCGCATCGATGGACGCTCTATCGATTTTTCGGCGATGCAGGAGCAGCCGGGTGACGATCCGGCGCCGGTGTTCTCCTACATGGGCAGTGGCAAAATGCATCCTGCGCAACTGCCCTGCTGGATTACCCACACCAATGCGCGCACGCACGAAATCATCCGTGCCGGCCTCGACCGCTCGCCCATGTATACCGGCGTGATCGAAGGCGTGGGTCCGCGCTATTGTCCTTCGATTGAGGACAAGATTCACCGTTTCGCGGGCAAGGCGAGCCATCAGATTTTCCTCGAGCCCGAGGGCCTCACAACCAACGAGTTCTATCCCAACGGCATTTCGACCAGCTTGCCCTTCGATGTGCAACTCGAACTGGTGCGTTCGATCAAGGGCTTGGAACAGGCGCATATTCTGCGCCCTGGCTATGCCATCGAGTACGATTACTTCGATCCACGCGGCCTCAGGGCATCGTTGGAAACGAAAGCGATATCCGGACTGTTTTTTGCCGGCCAGATCAACGGCACCACCGGCTACGAAGAAGCCGCTGCCCAGGGTCTGCTCGCCGGCATCAATGCCGCCTTGCAGATACAGGGGCGGGACGCGTGGTGTCCCCGCCGTGACCAGGCCTATATCGGCGTGCTGGTGGACGACC
>JAENXP010000853.1 GCA_016649475.1 Burkholderiales bacterium
ATTAAGTTAGCGCATTAATTAGTTTTTTTGCCTCATTTCGAAATGAAGCGATCTCATTCCGAACTAATTCCGCATTAATTTGGCTTGATCTCGCAGTTTTTCGAGGCAAATCTTTCGCACAGCCGGGCAACTGGCCGACTTTCATAATCCCTATAACGATCAGCGCCGCGAATGTGTATTCGCGGCAAAAGGAGAGGTGCGAATGGAGCACGAAACGATCCTAACAAGCAAAGATTTGGTGCGATTAGTTCCCTACTCCCTGAGGCACTTATATCGGCTAGAAGCCGCGGGGGACTTTCCTCGGCGGATTAAGTACGGAATGAGGAAGGTAGGATGGCTCAGACCAGAAGTCCTTGCAGGCTCTGTTGGGCCTTGAAGTTGAGCGATCCTGAGAACGTGATTCGGCTCTCGGGAGGCTTGCGTGGACGGCAAGGGATTTCAGGCGCTTGTGGCGCAGTTGGGTGATTTGTCGACAGTGCAGCGCGAGGCGTTGATCGCGGCGCTGAAGCGCAAGCTGCCGGTCGACGAGGCGGTAGAACTGATCGACACACGTTTTTGTGCCGATCCGACTTGCGGCCATTGCGGTTCCAGGGATGTCCGCGGGTGGAGTTCGCAAAGCGGCTTGAAGCGGTATCGCTGCAAGGACTGCGCGAAGACTTTCAACGCGCTGACCGGCACACCCCTGGCCCAGCTCCATCGCCGTGATGCCTGGTTGGCGTATGCTCAAGCCGTTGCCGATGGCCTCAGCCTCAGGAAGGCGGCCAAGCATTGCGGGATCGCGCTCGACACCGCCTTCCGCTGGCGCCACCGCTTCCTCACCACGGCCAAAGACGTGAAGGCCAAAGCGGTGAAGGGCATCGTTGAGGCCGACGAGACGTTCATTCGCAAATCGGCCAAAGGATCAAAGCGCCTCGTGGGCCGCGCGCCCAGGAAACGCGGCACGCCGGCAAAGTCTGGATTATCCAGCGACGACTATGCGCCGGTGCTCATCGTGCGCGACCGGCACGGCGCGACGTTGGATCATATGCTGCCGGACCTCGAAGCCCCGACATTCGCGCGCGTGATGAAGCCGGTGGTGGCGCATGACGCGCTGCTCGTGAGTGATGGACGGGGTGCCTACGGTCAGTTCGCCGATCACGAGGGGCTCCTCCACATCGCCCTCAACGCCAGCAAGGGCGAGCGCACGTACGGCAGCTATCACATCCAAAATGTTAACGCCTACATCAGCCGCTTGAAGGACTGGCTGCGTCGCTTCAAGGGCGTCGCCACGCACTACTTGCCTAGCTATCTTGGTTGGCGGCGCATGATCGAGCGCGAGGGCGATCTGACACCCGCACGCATTGTTATGCAGGCCATGCCTCAGGCATCAACTTGAAACTGGAACAGAGCTCCGCGGACCCGGCAACCTAGAAAGGGTCGTAGCCTTGTCGTCTCTATTGCTCTCGCGGATTGTACCGATAGTGACAATCGCGTTCGTCTGGGCGCAGCCGGCGGTAATGGCCGAACAAGCGGCTATGCCTAAGATCGTGTTCAGTCCTGCC
>JAENXP010000328.1 GCA_016649475.1 Burkholderiales bacterium
GACAATGTCGATTTTCTGGATATGTCCTTGTGGGACGTATTCAAGGAGCCCGATGAAACCGAGTACCAGGGCCGCACTCTGATGAGCTATTTCACGGAACTCGAACGGCAAAATACGCGCCTCGGTGTTGCGGGCAAGATCCGCACGCCGCAGGAGGCCGAAGCCACGATCGCGGCGGGCGCCGACTGGATCATGCTCGGGCGCGCGGCGATGCTGCAGCACGATTTCCCGAATCGCTACAAGGCGGACCCCGCGTTCAAGCCGGTGCCGATGCCGGTGTCCCGTGAGTACCTGAAAAACGAAGGTCTATCCGAAAAGTTCCAGGCGTACGTCAAAGGCAGGTGGCCGGAATTCTTCGCAGACTAGCTGTTTGTTTCAAGCGCTGCGTGCGCACAGGCGGGCGCAGATGCGAAACGATTCCGGCGTGCATGACAGGGAAGCCGTCCCGGATCGCGTTGGCAGGAATTCCGGGCTGCATCGGATCGTGCGTGCAGGCACGGTCAAACGAGGAAGGAGCGCTATCATGCGTATGAATACACCGGTCACGGAGCATGAGGTCGAACTCGCCGCCGATGCGATGATAGTGTCGAAGACCGACACCAGGGGCCGTATCACCTACATCAATCGCGACTTCATCGATATCAGTGGCTTCATCGAGCCCGAGCTTCTGGAGCAGCCGCACAACATCGTCCGGCACCCGGACATGCCCCCTGAGGTCTTCGAAGACCTTTGGAAGTGTCTCAAGGCGGGGCGTCCCTGGATAGGGATGCTGAAGAATCGTTGCAAGAGCGGCGACTACTACTGGGTGGAGGCGCATGCGACACCCATTCGCGAGGGTGACCAGATCACCGGCTACATGTCGGTGCGACGCAAGGCAACACGCGAGCGGATACAGGCGGCGGAGGCGTTTTACGCGCAGCTGAGGGAAAAGCGCGCGCGCGCGGTTGTTCGTAACGGCGAGGTGGTCAATAACGGTCTCGCGAGCGCGTCGGTCAGGTGGGCGGACCTGCCCCTGGTGAGCAAGGTTTGGCTCGCTTGCGGGCTGATCGCATCGCTCTCGTTCTTTGCCGTATGGCACGCCGGGGGTGGGGTGCGGACGCCCGAAGTGCTAGGGGCCATGGTCGCGATGTTGGTCGTCGTGGGTGCACTCGGTGCGACCGTCGCACGTCAGCTAGGGCGGCGTCTGTCCGACGCAATGGCCGTGGTCGAGCAGGTCGCCCAGGGCAACATGGGGGATCGCCTGGCGGTCGCCCGCAATGATGAAATCGGGCGGCTGATGCAGGGCATCGAGTCGATGCTGATCCGGCATGGCTTCGACGTCGCGGAAATCAATCGCGTCGTCGAAGAGAACCTGCAGATCAAGGCAGGCCTGGACAATGTTACGACCAATGTAATGATCGCCGACCGCGAAAACCGCATCATCTACATCAACAAGTCGCTGGAGCGCACCTTCAATGATGCCGCGGAAGACATGCGCGAGGCCTTCGGCAACTTCGAAGTCTCGAGGCTCATCGGCACCTCGATCGATGTGTTCCACAAGAATCCATCGCACCAGCGTGAATTGATTGCCAATCTGCAGAGCACTCACAAGGCAACCGTGTCGATCGGGTCGCGCACATTCCTGCTCACCGTCAGTCCGGTGGTCGACGCGCACGGCCTACGCCTCGGTACCGCAGTCGAGTGGCTGGATCGTACTGCCGAGCGCGCGATCGGTTCATAAGCGGCGCGGTTGTCCGCGCGCGCCGCCCGTGTCTCCTCATCCGCGAACCCGACGTCCACCCGGACGGGTTTCGAATCAACGGCTCGCCGATTCGGTTCAGTCCAGCAGCCGCTCGTCGCGCGGGGCGATTTCGGTGACCAGGTCGTGAACCAGCGCCTTGTTGTGCAACGGCGCGATGTGCATGTCGCCTTCGCGCAGGCGCTCGGTGCAGGCATAGACCGCCTTGCCTTCCAGTTCGATCATGCATTCCTTGCACGCGTTCGCGTTGATGCAGGAAAAGCGGATGGCGAGGGTGGGGTCCAGCGTCGCGCGGATCCAGCGCAGGCCGTCGAGCAGCGAATTGCCGGGCTCGAACGGCACTGCGAAAGTCTCGGTGCGCGCCGGCGCGCCGGCAGTGCCGCGTTGAATGTGCAGTCGGGCCGTCCTGGTCGTCATCGCGCCGCCTCGGCAGGGCGGGCGGCAGGCACGCGTGCGAGGCTCAGTTCGCCGTCGCGCCAGCTCAGGCGCTGATTCAGATTCCACTCGGGCAGCATGCCGGGGCAGTCCTCGCGCTGATGCGCGCCGCGGCTTTCCTTGCGCTCGATTGCGGCGCGCACCACGCATTGCGCCACCAGCAGCATATTGCGCAGGTCGAGCCAGTCCAGCCGCAACATGTTGTAGTGTTCATCGCCGGTAGCGGGAAGCGCACCGAGTTGCAGCTGCATCTGCTCCAGCCGCGCCAGCGCTAGTCTCAACTTCTCTTCAGTGCGGAAAGGTCCGGCATGATCGGCCATCAGTGCCTGCAACTCGACCAGCAGTGCCGCCGTATTGGGCACGGCGGCAGTGTTGCCCCGGTGTTTGAACAGTTCCAGCGCGCTGGCGGCGGCCTTTTCGTTCCAGCCCGATGCGGTGCGTGCATTTGCCCTAGCCGCGGCGGTTGTGCCGGCGCGCTCGCCAAACACGAACGCCTCGGTGATCGCATTGCCCGAAAGCCGGTTGGCGCCGCTGGCGCCGCCCACCGCCTCGCCCGCCGCAAACAGGTTGGGCACGCGCGTTTCCATAGAGGCATCCACGCGCACCCCGCCCATGTGGTAGTGCGCGATCGGCGCCACTTCGACCGGCATCTTGGTCAGGTCGATGCCGTCTTTCGCCAGCCGGTCGATCACCGGGCCGAAGGACTTGCGCAGTTCCGCCTCCGGCACGTGAGTGAAGCTCAGATAGGCTCCGCCCGCGGGGCTGCCCCTGCCTGCCTCGACTTCCTTGTAGATGGCGTAGGTGGCGACATCGCGCGTGAGCACATAGTTACCCGACTCGGCCTGGCCGTAGCGGTCGGCGAATTCCTCGCCCTCGGCGTTGAGGAGCCGCCCGCCCAGCTTATAGCGGAACGGGTCCCACATGATCGGGTCCATGCCTATCATGCGCGGCGCAAGGTGGCCGATGGGAAAGAACTGCACGAACTCCATGTCGACCAGTTCGGCCCCGGCGCGCAAGGCGAGCGCGTAGCCGTCCCCGCCCATGTTGAGCGAGCCGCTGTTGCGCCGGTACAGCCGCGTCAGGCCGCCGGTGGCGATGACTACGCTTTTGGCCTGCAGCGCCACAGCTTCCCCGGTGAGCAAATGCAGCCCGACTGCGCCGACCGCCTCGCCTTGGTGCACCACGATGTCCGTAATCAGCACGTCGCCGATGCGGCGTATGCCGTCGATGCGGTTGAGCTGCGTGCGCAAAGTGCGCGAAACCGCAGGCCCGGTATTGAGGAAATCGACGTAGACACAGCGCGCCCGGTCGTGTCCCGGCGCGTATACCTGCTTGAGATGGCCGTTTTCGCGCGCCCAACCGACTTTCCATGCGTCCATTTCGCGGATGCGCAACTCGGCGTTTTGGCACAGCAATTGCGCCAGAACCGGATCGCACAATCCGCGTCCGGCGGCCAGCGTGTCGGCCAGATGGTGTTCCCAGTGATCGGGGGTTTGCTCGCCCAGCGCGACGGAAACCGTCATCTGCGCCATGACCGTGGCCCCGCCGCGGCCGATCAGGCTGCGATCGATCAGCTGCACCCGGCAGCCGTCCCGCGCCGCGGCGATCGCCGCATACATGCCGGCGCCGCCGGCGCCTATCACCAGCACATCGGTTTCTAGTTGAATCATTGCCAGAACTCGTCCCGGGATCCTGTGGCAGCGCCTGCTGTTGGATTTGCCACAGCCTTAGCCGCGTTTCATATTGGATTGTGCTGCACTCTACCCTGATCGGCGCCGCGCAACAACGCCTGGCGCGAAGGCTAGTCGAGGCGTTTGTAGCTCTCGAAATCCGCCGCGTTTGCTTGACCACCGGCGGTATTTAATGCAGTATTGTTCGCCTACAAATAAGAAAAACGTCCCGGCCCGGTTCGCGATCACCACGAACATTCCACAATCAGTAAAGAGGAGAAATC
>JAENXP010000147.1 GCA_016649475.1 Burkholderiales bacterium
GAGCACCGACAGCGGCGCGGCGGACGCTGCGCCGCTACTCAATGTGATGGCGATGGCCGATCTGCCGCTAGCGATTCAGCAGGAGCTTCCGCCGATGTCGATTTCGGTTCACGCCTATTCGGGCAAGGCCGGGGATCGCCTGGTGGGCATCAACAACCGCCTGCTGCACGAAGGCGAGGAGGCGGCCCCCGGTCTCAGGCTGGAACAGATTACGCAGGACGGGATGATCCTGAGTTTCAAAGGGTACAACTTCCGCCGCGGCGTGCATTAGGATTCTGTTTCAGGTTTCGTTTCTGCTTGCGCAAAAGAAAGCCCCGCTCGCGGCGGGGCTGTTGAAAGGGTCGCCGACGTCTAGTTTTCGCGGGTTCCCACCACCTCGATTTCGACGCGGCGGTTCTTGGCTCGGCCTTCCCTGGTTTTGTTGTCGGCCACCGGCTGCGTCTCACCCTTGCCTTCAGTGTGGATGCGGTTGGCTGCTATGCCCTTGCTCACCAGATATTCTTTGACCGCACTGGCGCGGCGCAGCGACAACTTCTGGTTGTAGGCCTTGCTGCCGATGCTGTCGGTATGGCCGATGGCGATCACGACTTCCAGGTTTACTGCCTTCAGTTTTCCGACGAGGTCATCCAGGCGCGACTTGCCTTCTGGCTTGAGCGTGGCCTTGTCGAAATCGAAGTTCGTTTCGGCGGCCATGGTCACTTTTTCCTTGACCGGCTTGGGCGCGGGTTTCGTCGCGGGCGCGGGTGCCGGTGCAGGCTTCATGGCCGGTGCAGGAGCGGCCGCAGGCGCAGGCTTGGGCGCGGGCTTGGGCACCAGGTCGGGATCGCATTCCATGGTCGCCATGGCGGGGGTCCAGTAGCCGGCATGCCAGCAAAGTCCGGTCGCGTTCTTTACGTAATCGCCGCTCGAACCCCAGTAGCCTTCACCCACAGCCGCACTGGCGGTATTCGCTCCCATGCCGAGCGCCAGCGCGGCGGCAAGAACCAAGCCGAATTGTTTTGCTGTTGTGTTCATGTCTGCCTCTCGATTGAATTCGAAGATTTTCAACCCGGCAGCTCGCAATAAAGGAACTTCGCCTTCACGGATTTCTTTGAAGCGGGCCGTCAGTCGGGCTAGTTGACCATGCCGGCGCAGTGCAAGGTTTGACAAAAGTCATAAAGGCGGCACTGCCGCATGTCTACACCTGCAGAGCCGGCCTGCCTGATCGCGCAGGGGCGTCCCGGATCCGGCGAATTGGCCCTGTCAGATTGGGCAGCGACGCAGGCGATCCGCTCGTTGTGCTGTCGGCGCCTACTTCAGCAGCAACTCGAAACGGCCTTCGCCGCGCTCTACGGCGATCATGCGCAGCAGCGGCGCGAGTTGCTGATACTGCGGCGGCGGAACGCGCGCGCTGCCCAGGAACGCGGGGTTGCGACCGCTAGTCCAGGAGCCCTGTCCGTCGAGCTGAAGCGGGCCCCTGAGCGTGCGCAGCGAGGCGCGCACCGCGGCACCGTCGCCCTGGAGGCGCAGTTCGTAGTCGCCCAGAGGAGAGATCCGCGTGAACGCCGATCCTGCGCCGCGCCATTGCAGCGTGGCGCTGCCCTGGATCGAACCGCGCCCGAGGGTAAGCCGGGGAATGTGCAACAGCATGTCTCCGGTGAGCCCTAGCGGAGCCAGCTTGGGCTCACCCACGCCCAGTGCCGCAGCCGGCAGGTTGATGTCGGCATCCGCCACTTCGACCCGTGTCGGGGAAATTGTCACCGGGAAATGCCTGGGCGCACGGTCCAGCGTGATTTCGTACAGGAGTTTTCCGCGCAGCAAATGCGCGGGCCGAATACGCCAGGCAATACTCTTTGCGACGCCGCTGCTGCGGTTCGCGTCGCGGATCTCGATCTGTCCCGTTCCGGACCAAAGCGTGCCGCTGGCTTCGGCGAGGCGCAACCGGCCCGCGCTCGCCTGCTCCAGGCGCGCGTCGATCAAGGTCGCCGGCGCAGTTACCGTCAGTGCGAGCGCGTAGGCGGCGAGCCCGAAGCCGATCAGCCGCCAGCGGCTCACTGCGATTTGGCGCGGGCGAGGGTGGCCGTTACGCTCACCAGTCCCGGCGTGGTCAGGGCCTCGATGCGGCTCGCCTCCAGCCGTATATGCTGCGCCTGCAGCGTCGCGACCCAGCCCAGCCAGTCGGCGAATGCGACGGATCCGAATGCCACCTTCACCTGATCCGCGTCCCGGGCGTCGATGCGCAGCAGCGCGCTCGCCAATCCGGCAGCGTCGGCCTGGGCCTGGACCTGGGTGCGCAGATCGCTCTTCGGCGCCGGCGCTGCGGGCGCGGCGCGCGCGCGTGCAAGCTCGTTGGCGTCCGCGTCCAGACGCAACGCCTGCGTGCGCAGCGCCGAAACCGATGTTCCCAGCTTGGCGCGTCCCCGGTACGCCGATTGCACCAATGCCAGGTAGAGCGCGACACCGACGAGCGCTGCGAGCACGGCGATGATCGTCCGATCCCGCGGCGAGCGCGATTCCCACAACTTGCGCAGCCGCGCCTTCATGACGTGCGCACCGTGAGGACCACGGTCCCTCGGGCGGAGCCGGGGGCGGCGCTGGGTCCCCTGTCGACGCGGAATCCGGACTGCGTCAGACGCGCCACGATACGGCGGATGCCCGCGTCCTGGACGCCGGCGAGTTCGAGCGTCATGCGCCCGCTTTCGTAGGACGCGATGCGCAGCGCGCCGGGCGGCGCCAGTTTCATCGCGGCCGCCACGTCCACTATCATGGGCAGGAAGTCGCCGCTATCGGGTTGCCCGGCGACATGGCGCGCTTCGGCCAGTTTGCGCCGCATCTGCAGCGCCGGGTCCGCCACCGCGAGTGCTTCGGGAAAGGCGGCGCGAAAGCGCGATTCCATGCGTACGCGCAGGCTGCGCTGCTCGTTCGCGAGCCGCGTCCAGTCGACTACCAGCGCCAGTGCATGCACGGCGAGCGCTGCGCCCAGGATCCACGCCGCCGGACGCAGGCGTGCCAGGGAACCGGGGGGCAGGCGCCAGCCGCTGCGCTCCTGCGCCAGGCTGATGCCGGCCGCCGGCGCCGCGCTGCGCCAGTCCCAGGGTTCGGCATGGCGCAGCGCCACGCCGAGCGCGCGCTGCCATGCCTCGATGTCGAGCGGCGTATCCGGCGCCGATGCGTATGCCGCGATCGTGGCAGGCGCCAAGCCGCGCGCTTTCGCTTCGTCGAGCATCAGGCGCAGCGATAGCGGCGGGGAGGCCGGGTCGCCGCAATCGGTCGCCGTACCCTCGAGCTCCGAGGTGCGCACGAATCCCTCGCGGCCGTCCCAGGCGAGGCTCCACTCGCCCTTCATCCACGGCAGCATCAGTGTTTCGCAGTGCACCTCGTAGCCGCGTATGCCTATCGCATCGAGCGCGTCTCTCCAGGCTTTGAGCCCCTGCCGGTCCGCCACGGCGAGCACATCCATGTCCGCGACGGTGCCGAGCCAGCTCACCTGGCTGGCATCGGGCTCCCCCACGGTTTCATCTTCCACGGCATAGGCGAGCACCGATCCGGCGCGACGCCTGGCTGCTTGCGGCAGGCGTGCGCGGGTGATCAGGACTTCGGCGGCGGGAAGCACCAGTTGCACGCGCTCGGCGCGCCGCGGCAACTGCGCCAGCGGACCTTCTCCGACGACCGGTTCGCGGCCCTCGCCGACTAGCGCCCATTGACAGCGTCGCGGCGCGTCGCGCAAGGAACAGTAGATTCGAAGCAAGCTCATAACGTAGCCTTGATTGATGTGTTCATGGAATTGTAATCACGTCCAAACCCGCCCCGCCCCGGCGGCCGGGCATTTTCATAAATATTTGCGCCAAACGACGTCGGGCCAGCCGGAAGCGCCGCGTGCGAGCAGGGCTACGCCGCGGGCTTGCGCGCCGCCGATGGTCACGCGCAAGGTCGCCTTGAAGTAATTGCTGCTCACGCCGATGTCGCCGGCGGCCACTTCGACTCCCCGCGGCAGCCGCTTGAGGAAGTCGTCGCTGTTGCGGAAATAGGCCCGGTCCCGCTGGGCAACCAGCAACTGGGCGCCGCCCAGGTCCAGTCCATCGACCACCGCGGCCAGCACTTCGGCCGGGGCGGTATTCACGTTGATCGGGGTGATCCGGGGCAGCGCCGTTACGTAAGGGCGCAGGCGTGCGCGCACGTTGTCGTCGAATCCGCGTACCAGCGCGAGTTCGGCCACGTCGATCAGCGGCTGGTTGGCCGGGAGGTAGGGCGGATCCAGGCTCAGATAGTACGCGTCCTCGGCCCCGTCCCGCGGCTGCGTTTCGCCGTCCCGGTCGATCCAGTCGGCCAGCGCGTCGGCCAGTTCGCTGGGCAGGCTCAAAGTCGCAAGCAGGCTGCGGAAATGCGCGAGCTGGACCACGTTGATCTTGCCGTCGACTACCACCAGGTTGTTGAGATTGAATGCGCCCTGCTGATCCTCGATCTGGCCCACCAGTTCGCCGTTTTCAACCGGCAGCGGCGGCAATTTCAACGCCCAGGGTTCGCCCAGATGGTCGACGTTGCTCAAGCGACGGTCATCGGCGAGCAATGCGCGCGCCCAATCCGCGCCTGCCAGGAGCACGGTCCGCGCCTGGATGTGCTCGGTGGTGAGTTCGACCTGCCGTGCCCAGGTACTTTGCGAAACCATGATCGCCGCGGCCGCCATGGCGGCAAGCGCGACTACGCCCATGGCGAGCACAATGGCGACTCCGCGCTGTCGCATTTTCATGATCGCAGCACGAATATGCGCACGATTTCCTCGTTCGAGGCGAGCACGACGCGCAGGCGCACGGCGCGCGGAATCGGCAGATCGGTAGGCGAGACCGGCCACGCGTCGACCCAGGCCAGCGAGGGATCCAGATACTGCAGCTCGAAAGTTTTCACGCCGGTCAGCACCGGATAGCGCGCGGGCGGCATGTTGGGCGCGACGTCCAGTCCCGGCCATAGCCACAACTCGATCTCGTTCTTTTCATTCAGCTGGTAGCCGATCCGGCGCGCGGTGTCGATGCCCTCGGTCGAGGCGAAGCGGCTGAATTCAAGGCTGGCCGAAGCAGTCGCGGCGGGCACGCCGCGCCATGCCGGCGCGGGACCGTCCGTGGTTCGCACCGAGCGCGGTGCCGCCAGTTCGACATCGCGCTCGAAGCGCGCGAAGAACGCCGCCACGCGCCGCCATTTTTCGGTCTCGTACTTTACGTGCTCGCGCGCATCGAGCACCGCGGACAGCCCGCGGTAGGACATCAGCGCGAGCAGCGACAGTATCAGCAACGCGGTCATGACTTCGATCAGGGTGAAGCCGCGTGTGCGCTTCATCTTCGCGGCCCCGGCGCATTGACGATGAATCCGGCGAGGTGCGCCAGCGAATGCGTTTCTTCGGCGGCCGCGAATACCCGTACATCGACGCGGCGGAATGCGACGTTCGGCGTGGCGATGAGCTCCTCGCGCCAGGCGAAGTCGAGGCCCCCTTCGCGCGCCGTGCCACGCTGTATGCCCAGCGGCAGCCAGTCCGCGCGCGCGCGATGCTCTGCCAGCAGATTTTCCGCAACCCAGCCCGCGAGCAGGCGCGAGCGCAGTTCGCCCACGTTGTTCGTGCCCTGGCCGGCCGCGCGCAGCGCCGACAGCAGTGCGATCGAGACGATCGCCAGTGCGACCAGCACCTCGATCAGCGTAAAGCCTTTGCGCCCGGCCTTCATTCGAAAATGAGAGGACAGGTCCCCTCATGCTCTCGCGGATTGACTGTCGCAAAATTCATTTTTCGGCGGGTGCTTGTCGCAATGCCACTTCGTCATCGGATCTTCCGTCCCCCGGCATCACGCGCACGTCCCCGACCGGCGATCCGGTGACAGTGTAACGCTCCGTCCCGATCGAGATGCCGATAGTGAATGCCAGAGACGAGCCCTGCGGGCTAAACTCCAGGCGCATGGGGCCTTGCGGACGCATGTTTTCGACGCGAAAGCCGGAGACGGCCACGCCTTGCGGCAGGGTACGCGCGCGCAGCAGATCGCTGTCGCGGATCTCCAACCAGGTCGCATCGTCGCCATAGCGCCAGAAGCGGTAGCCCGATTCGTCGGCGGTCCAGGCTATGGATTTTCCGGTAAGCCGCGCTTCGGTGGCGGCGAAGTCCAGGAGTTGCGACAGGCGCTCGGCTTCCAGCCTGAGCACGGCGCGATCGTCTGGCCGAGTGATGGTGCTGACCAGTCCGATGAACAGGCCCATGATCATCAGCACCACGAGCATTTCGATGAGCGTGAAGCCCCGGACCGGCCCCGAGATAATCACGCTCTTCATGGTCTTATTGCTGCCTCAGAGTTCATTTGAAAATGAGGGGATACCTCCC
>JAENXP010000277.1 GCA_016649475.1 Burkholderiales bacterium
TCGGCGGGGTGCGCGCGCTCGCCGCGATGGGCTTGAAGCCCACGGTGTGGCATATCAACGAGGGGCACGCGGCATTCATGATCCTCGAGCGCTTGCGCACGAAAATGCGCCTGGGCCTGGATTTCGCGAGCGCGCTCGAGGCGGTCGCGGTGAACACGGTGTTTACCACCCACACGCCGGTGCCTGCCGGGCACGATCATTTCTCCACGCAAATGCTGCTGCATTATTTCCAGGGCTGCTGCGAAGAGCTGAATGTCCCCGCCGAGAAATTGCTGGCCCTGGGTATGGAGCCGGGAGCGACCGAATTCAACATGACCACACTCGCCGTACGCGGCTCGCGTTTCCACAACGGCGTCTCCAAGATCCATGGCGGGGTATCGGCGCAGATTCTGGGAAGCCTGTGGCCGCAGATTCCGCCGCAGGAGAATCCGATCACTGCGATCACCAACGGCGTGCACGTGCCGACCTTTCTCTCGCCGGAATGGGCCGACGCGTTCGACCACTTTCTCGGCTACGGCTGGAGCCGCAGGCTGGGTGACCAGAGCTGCTGGGACCAGATCAGCGAAGTGCCGGATCATGTTTTCTGGAGCACCCGCCAGCACCTGAAGTCGCAGTTGCTGCACCTGGTGCGCTACCGCCTGCGCGAGCAGAACGCGCGCAACCAGGGCAGCGAAGCACACCTGGACCGGCTGCTCGGCTTGTGCGATCCGGACAACCCGACGGTGCTGATCATCGGCTTCGGCCGCCGCTTCGCTACCTACAAGCGCGCCGCGCTGCTGTTCGAGAACCTCGTCTGGCTGAGCCAGCTGCTCGGCGACCCGCAGCGGCCGGTGCTGTTTTTGTTCGCCGGCAAGGCGCACCCGGCCGACATACCCGGACAGGAACTGATCAGGCGGGTGACCGAGGTATCGCAGATGCCCGAATTCGAGGGCAAGATACTGCTGGTCGAAGGCTATGACCTGCGCCTCAGCCGGCGCATGGTGTCCGGCGTCGACGTCTGGCTCAACAATCCGGTTTATCCGCTCGAGGCTTCGGGCACCTCGGGCATGAAGGCGGCGATCAACGGCGTGGTCAATCTGTCGGTGCTGGACGGCTGGTGGGGCGAAGGCTACGACGGTACCAACGGCTGGGCGATCAAGCCGTCGGTTGCCGGGACTGCCGAAGCGAGCCGCAACCGCGAGGAAGCGCGCACGCTGTACGAAATCCTGCAGGATCATGTGATTCCGCTTTACTACAAGCGTGAGAGCTGCGGCTATTCGCTCGAATGGGTGAAGCTGGCGAAGCGCTCCATTTCCAGTCTCATGCCGCGCTTCAATTCGATGCGCATGCTGGGGGAATACGTCGCCAACTGTTATCGCCCCGCCGCGCAGCAGGGCCGGCTTTTTGCCGACAAGCAGTTCGAGGTTGCGCGTTCTATCGCCGCGTGGAAGTCGCGGGTGCGCCAGGCATGGCCGGGGGTGACGATACGCAGGCTCGATACGCCGAAAAGCCGCATCGAATTCGGCGACGATTTGCACATCGAAGTGGCGATGAAGCTGAACAACCTGAATCCCGAAGACCTGACGGTGGAGTTGCTGGTCAGCCGGCACGGTATGCAGGGCACGGAGGAGATAGTTCGCCACCGCTTCGCCGCGCAAGGTGCTGTCAGCGACGGCGAGCACCGATTCGTGCTGGAACTTGCGCCGGAGTGGTGCGGCCGGCTGGATATGCGGATCCGCGCGTATCCATGCCATGAGTATTTGACCCATCCGCTCGAGTTGGGGCTGATGATCTGGGCGTAGAGAAATCGACTGAATGAAACACGCATGCGGCCCAGGCGTTTCCAACTCAGTAATAGGTGCGGGTGCGAGGGCGCTGGAGTAGAGCGATGCGTGTACCCGACCCGCGCTTGAACGGCGCCTTATCGTTGCGCCGCCAGTTGCGCGTAAATCCCGGTGTAGCGGCGCGCGCTTGCTACCCAGCTGAAATCCCTGGCCATGCCATTTCGTTGCAGCGCGCGCCAGCTGGCGCTGTCGCGCCAGGCCCCGGCGGCGCGCTCGATCGCGGCGAGCAGCGCCTGGGCACTGGGATCGTGAAACACAAAGCCGCTGGCGCTGCCGTCGGCAAGCGTGGCTGGATTGCAGTCCACCACCGTGTCGGCGAGTCCGCCGGTCGCGCGCACGATGGGCGGCGTGCCGTAGCGCTGGCTGTACATCTGGTTCATGCCGCAAGGTTCGAAGCGCGAAGGCATGAGAAAGACGTCGGCGCCGGCCTCTATCATATGGGCCAGCGGTTCATCGAAACCGATGGTCGCGCTCACCTGCTGCGGATGGCTATGCGCAAGAGCAAGGAAGCCGCGTTCGAGTTGCGGATCGCCGCCGCCGAGCAATACCAGTTGTGCCGGCAGCGCCAGCAATTGCGGCGTGATTTCGAGCAGCCAGTCCAGCCCTTTCTGTTCGGTGAGCCGGCTCACTACGGCAAACAACGGTACTTCGCGCTCGCTCGCCAAACCGAGGCGCCGTTGCAGCACGCGTTTGTTGCCGGCTTTGGCGGCGAGAGTGTCCGCGCTGTAGTGGCATTCGATCAGCGGATCGGTGGCGGGGTTCCACAAGCCGGTGTCGATGCCGTTGAGGATGCCGTAGAGGGCGTCCTTGCGCCAGGAGAGCAATCCGTGCAGGCCGAAGCCGAGGGCGGCGCCCTGGATTTCGCGCGCATAGCCGGGGCTGACCGTGGAGATGGCATCGGCAAACTGCAGGCCTGCCTTGAGAAAGGAAAGCTTGCCGTAGTATTCGACCCCGTCCGTACCGTAGCAGTCCGGCGGGAGGCCGAGCGCCGCGACCAGTCCCGGTTCGAATATTCCCTGAAAGGCGAGATTGTGTACGGTCAGCAGCGTAGCGGCGCCCGCGCCGGGAGCGTAGTGCAGGTAGGCGGGGGCGAGGGCGGTCTGCCAATCGTTGCAATGAACCACCTGCGGCTGCCAATCGAGCGGGCTGCCGCTGCTGCCGAGCAGCGCGGCGACGCGCGAGAGCAGGCCGAAGCGCAGCGCGTTGTCCGGCCAGTCGACGCCGGCGTCGGTCTGATAGGGTCCGCCGCTGCGGTCATACAGTTCGGGGCAGTCGAGCACGATCAAGGGCACGCCCGCGGCCCTCTGCTCCAGGAGCAGGCGCGCACCCGGAACTTCCGCCAGCGGAGCGATGCGCGCGATTTCGCGGCTATGCGGCAGTTGCGCCAGCACTTCACGGTAACCCGGCAGCAGGATTCTGATGTCCTGGCCCAGCGCCCCGAGCGCGGCGGGCAGCGCGGCGCTGACATCGGCCAGGCCGCCGGTTTTCACCAGAGGGGTGCATTCCGATGTGGCGAACAATACGCGCAGCTGGTCGGGATTGACGGTGGCGTCGGAAGCGGCGGGAGTCACGGGTCGGGGTTGCGGCGCGGTATGAATGTGCGGATCACGCGCGCAATGTTATCAGGGCTGCGGCTTCCTGACCCGGGCTTTGCGCCGCCGGATTGCCGATGATACTGGCCGGCGACATCGGGGGGACCAAAGCGCTGCTGTTGCTGGCGTCCGTGCGCCAGGGCCGGCTGCTGCCGCTCTTGGAGCGGCGATACAGCGTGGCTTCCTTCGGGAATTTTGCCGCCATGCTGGCGCGCTTTCTCGAAGAATGCCGCGAGCATAGAGGGTGCGATACACGTGTCAGCGCTGCCTGTTTCGGCGCGGCCGGGCCGGCTTCCGCCAATCGCATACAGATGACCAATCTGCCCTGGTGTCTCGACGCCGATGCGGTCGCGGCCCAGTTTGGCATCGGGCGTGTGCTCATGGTGAACGATTTCGAGGCGGCGGCGAAGGGTGTCGAGGCGCTGGCGCCGGGCGACACTGCGGTCTTGCAACGCGGCGAGCCCCTGGCCGGCGCCGCGCGCGTGGTGATCGGTGCCGGCACCGGGCTGGGTGTGGCCTATGCGCTGCCGCGGGGCAGAAGCTATCGGATAATCGCCGGGGAAGGGGGGCATGCCGGTTTCGCCCCCGCGGACGCCGAGCAGATGCGCCTGTGGCAGGCTTTGCACGGTGAACTTGGCCGGGTCAGCGTCGAACACGTCGTATCCGGAGCGGGGCTGGTGCGCATCTACGAATTCCTGCGCGCCGAAATGCGCGAGTCGCCCGGATTCGACGAGAGCGTACGCGGCGAAGGGGCGGCCGCGATCAGCCGCCATGCCCTCGAATTTGATGACCCGCTCGCCTGCCGCGCGCTGGACCTGTTCATAGCCTGTTACGGCGCCGCCGCAGGCGATCACGCTCTTGCTGTAATGGCGCGCGGCGGCGTCTATATCGCCGGCGGCATCGCGCGCAAAATTTTCAGCCGGCTTGCGGCCGGCGGCTTCTTGGCGGCGTTCAATGCCAAAGGAGTCAGTGACGTTGTGCTGGACGGTTTTACAATCAGCAATTTTAAATATTTTAAGGAAAATTTGGGCGGTGCCATAATCATCGAAGATTCCGAAATTACGCTTCGGAACATAAACTTCACCAATAACCGCGGCAACCAAGGAAGCGCTCTCTTTATCAGAAGAATGCAGGGGTCCAAGACGTCTGCAAACATCGAGCATTGTGTATTTTCAGGCAACGTGATAAGTCCGGCGCCGTATATAGA
>JAENXP010000005.1 GCA_016649475.1 Burkholderiales bacterium
ACATAGCCCCCGATCCGATTCGACAGAACCGCCAACGCCATGGGCGCCAGATCGTCCGCCCGGCCCAGCCGTCCGAGCGGAATGTGGCGTGCCAAAGCCGGATCGGCGACGAAACCACCGGCTGCGATGGCGCCGGGAACCAGGGCATTGACGCGGATGCCGTATCTGCCCAGCGCCCTGGCGAATTCCTTGACCAGCATTTCCATGGCAGCTTTCGAACTGCTGTAGTGCGGCAGGTTGCGCGGCGTTTGTGCGTGCAGCGAGGTCAGATAAAGCATGCTTCCGGGCGCTTTCGCCGCGATCAGGCTTTTCGCGATTTCGCGCCCGAGATGAAAGCCGGCGTCCAGATTCACCGCGCGCATGCGCTCCCAGGTCTCATCGCTCACGGCCAGCAGGTGATCCTGCTCGCGCCGCGGCGGCGAGGCGCTGTGCACGAACAGCGTGACGAGCCCCAGGCGCTTGCGCGCATCAGCGAGCAGCCGGTCGCACTCGGCGCGCTCGGCCAGATCGCCCGTCCACGCGAGCGCCAAGGCCGGATCGGCAGCGGCATCTGCGGCGGCGCCCGCTTTGTCGGCGTCGATGTCCGCGAATAGCGTGCGCACCCCTACTCCAACCAGCGCCAGCGCTATCGCTCGGCCGATACCGTTGCCGGCACCGGTCACCACCGCCGCATCGCGCTCGCGGTCGAACGCCTGATCGAATACCGACATGTTTTTCCTCCCGATGAGTCCGCTATGCCGCGTCGGGCTGCCTGCCCGGCTGCGCATCGATAAACGCGTCCAGCTTCATGCACTCCGTAAAAATGCGCATGATCGCAGGATAGGGCGCCAGATCGCAGCTATATCGCTGCGCGTTGAACACCTGAGGCACCAGGCAGCAGTCGGCGAGGGTGACCTGATCGCGATAACAGTACTTCCCGTACTTTTTCGAACTTTCAAGGAACGCTTCCAGACCGGCCAGCCCTTCGGCTATCCAATGGCGGTACCAGACGTTGACGCCCTCCTCGTCCAGACCATAGCTTTTCTTGACGTAGCGCAGCGTGCGCAGATTGTTGAGCGGGTGGATCTCGCAGGCGATGATCTGCGCCACCGCGCGCACATAGGCCCGGTCCCCGGCGTCTGCCGGCAGCAGCGGTGGCTGCGGGCGCGTCTCTTCCAGGTATTCCATCATTGCCAGGGACTGCACCAGGACCCGGCCGCCGTCGTCCAGGGCCGGCACCAGGCCTTGCGGATGCACCTCCAGGTAGCCCGCCAGCTTGTGCTCGCCCTTGGGCAGGCTGACCGGCACCGGCTCGTAGGCAAGACCCTTGCAGTTGAGCGCAATGCGCATGCGAAATGCGGCGGAGGAACGGAAGAACGTATACAGCTTCATCAATCGCACCTCGCGCCAAGTGAACGGTTGAGACAATTTTGACACAATTTTCGGTTGCCGCAGGCCGGGCTTTTTGACAGAATGCACGCGCGACAGTCAGGAGCAATGATGGTACTTTTCCCCGGCAAGGCCTACGACGAAATAAAGGTTGGCGACATTTTCGGCTCGGCCATGACCGTCACCGAAACGCACCTGGTGCTCGCTGCCGGACTGTTCGGCGACTTCAATCCGCTGCACACCAACGAGTTGCACGGCAAGCAAAGCCGCTTCGGCAGCCGCATCCTGCACGGGCCGTTCACCAGCGCCCTGGTATCAGCCTCGGTGGGCATGTACTTCGGCGGCACCGCCATCGCCTATCTGGAGCACACCTGCCGTTTCAAGGCGCCGGTGCGCGCGGGCGACACGCTCACCACCACCTGGACCATCGTGGAGAAGCATGCGAAGCCCAGGCACAAGGGTGGCATCGCCGTATTGAGCGGCGTATGCAAGAATCAGGACGGCGAGGTGGTGGTCGAGGCCGACGGAAAAATCCTCGTCAACAGCCGCGATAAAAAGTAAGGCGCCGACTCAGGCCGCGGGACTCAGCTCCTGCGGTGTTCCTTGGCCACGGACCTGCGCACATAGCGTATGCCGAATGCGGCAAGCAAGGCCACCACGGGTATCGACCATCCCATGGCGATGTCCGGCTCGACCGCGAGCCCGGCCGACTTGAACGCCTTTGCCGCATAGCCCACCAGACTGACCAGATAATAGGTGATCGCCGCCACCGACAAACCCTCGACCGTCTCTTGCAGGCGCAACTGCAGGCGCGCGCGCCGGTTCATCGACGCAAGCAGCTCCTGGTTCTGCATCTCACGCACGATGTCCACCCGCGTTCGCAGCAGATCGCTGGCGCGCGCGACGCGCTCGGACAATTCGGTCTGGCGCCGCGCCACCGATTCGCAGGTGTTCATGGCCGGCGCCAGGCGGCGCTGCATGAATTCGTCGATGGTCTGAATGCCCGGGATGCGTTGTTCGCGCAGTTCCGAAATGCGCTGCTTGACCAGACCGTAGTAGGCGCGCGCGGCCCCAAAGCGATAGCTGCCGGCGGCAATCTCGCGCTCCACCGCGGCGGCGAGCTTGGTCAGGCGATCGAGCAGTCCGGGCTCGTCGGCAGAACCCTGCGTCACCATCAGCTCGGTGATGCCGGCCAGATCGCGCTCGGCCGCGGCCAGCCTGGCGCCGGCTTCACGCGCGAGCGGAAGCGCGAGCAGGGCAAACATGCGGTAGGTTTCGATTTCGAGCAAGCGCTGCAGCAAGCGGCCGGCGCGGCGCCTGCCCATACCCCGGTCGAGCAGCAGGAAGCGGGAAAAGCCGTCCTCGTGGATGCGGAAATCGGTAAACGCAGCCGCGCTGCCATCGGCCAGCTGCGCTCCCACCAGCGTATTGCCGGAGAAATTCGCCGAGATCGCTTCGACGTCGGGCAGGTCCCCGGCGCCGGGCAATAGCGCCACATGCGCAGCCACGATCAGGCTGCCGGGCAGGCCGGCCACCCATTCCGATGGCAGCGAATTGACCGCCGGCTGCGCGAACGGCTCGCCGCCGGCGGCGGGTTCAAACACGGTGTAGCTGCTGAACTCGCCGTGACGCTCCCAGCGCAGGCGGAAAGCGCCGCAATCGGCGGCGTAGAAGTTCGCCTCCGGCGGCGGTGGCTGACAATCGTAGCGCGCGCACAGTTCGGCCACGTGCGCGTATTCCTGCTCGCGCTCTGCCGGTTGTGCGAGCATCGCCAGATAGGAAGCCCGCTGCGGTACCTGCAGCGTATGGTACGGCCGGGAATGCACCTCGTCGTTGAGGACGACACGCCGGGGATGAATGGGCGGAAGTTTCACCGCTTGCCGGCCATGAGATGCTTCTTCTTTTCCTCTTCCCTGAGCCGCAGCACGCGCCGCTGCACCTTGCCGGTGGTGGTCATCGGCAACGCGTCGATGAATTCGATTTCCTTCGGATATTCGTAGGGCGCGAGCTTGCCGCGCACGTGCGCCTGCAGTTCCGCCTCCAGTTCGGGCGAAGGCTGGTGCCCCGGGGTTAGCACGATGAACGCCTTGACGATATTGGTGCGTTCCGGGTCGGGGCTGCCGACCACCGCGGCGTTGGCGACAGCCGCGTGCTTCACCAGGCAGTTCTCGATCTCGGAGGGCCCGATGCGGTAACCCGCGCTCTTGAACACGTCGTCGGCACGGCCCTGGTACCAGAAATAACCGTCTTCGTCCTTTTTCGCCAGATCGCCGGTGCGGCACCAGTTTGCGCTGTACTTGTTCTGCGTCGCCTCCGGGTTTTTCCAGTACCCCAGGAAAAACACCGCATCGGGCACGCCATGGATATCGGTGCGGTGCACCGCCACTTCGCCCACCGCCCCGGCTTCCACTTCCTTGCCCGCGTCGTCGATGACACCGACCTTGTGCCCCGGGTATGGCCGTCCGATCGAGCCCGGCCTGGCCGGCCACAAGGTGTGCGAATTGCCGACGATGTAATTGATTTCGGTCTGACCGAACATTTCGTTGATGGTGACCCCGAGCATTTCCCGGCTCCACGCAAACACGGTTTCGCCCACGGATTCGCCCGCACTCATGATGGAGCGCAGCGTCACCTCGTAGCGGCGCTTCGGTTCGGGTACCGCCTTCATCATCATTTTCAGCGCGGTGGGAAAGAGGAAGGTGTTCCTCACCGCGTATTTCTCCATCAGATGGAAGGCTTTCTCCGGATCGAAACGGCCGCGGTAGCCGAGTATCGGATAGCCGTGATACAGCGTCGGCAGCAGCGCGTCCATCAGGCCGCCGGTCCAGGCCCAGTCGGCGGGCGACCAGAACATATCCCCGGTCTGCGGGAAAATGTTGTGCGAGTGCGAGAATCCGGGCAGATTTCCGATCAGTACACGCTGCGGCTTCAGCGCTCCCTTGGGCGGCCCTGTAGTGCCGCTGGTGTAGACCAGCAGCGCCGGTTCCTCCGCGGCGGTATCGACACAATCGAATTTGCGCGACGCCTGCGCGAGCAGCGACTCCCAGGATAGCGTGCCGGACTCGCGCGCACCGTCGACACCGATCACGTGCTTCAACGCGGGCAAGCGCTCGCGAATCGGCCACAGGTTCGGCAGGGACACGGTATCGACCAAGGCGACGATGGTTTCGCTGTTATGCAGCCGGTATTCCAGCGCGTCCGGACCGAACAGGACGGACAGCGGCATGGCCACTGCACCCATCTGGTAGCAGGCGATGTGCGCGACCACGGTCTCGGGGCGTTGCGGCAGAATGATGCCGATGCGATCCCCGCGTTTCACCCCCAGCGCGGTCAGCGCGTTGGACAGGCGGTTTGCCTGTTGCTGCAGGTCCCAATAGGTGTAGGCGGCGCAGGCGCCATCCTCGTCTTCCCAGTAGAGCGCGAAGCGGTGCCGTTCCAGCGCATGCCGGCCGCAACAGGCCCAGCCCATGTTGAAGCGCTGCGGCACTTCCCAGCGGAAGCCGCGATAGATTTCCTCATATCGATCCTGCATGCACCCCTCCTCCCAGGGAGAATTTACGCGATCGCCCCCCACCGGCATCTGCAATTCAGCCGGCAGGCGGCATTGATTCGAGAGTTTAACGCCGGATGCCGCGCTCTACTGCAGTTGTTTCATGCGCTGATCGACGAAGGCGAGCAGTGGCGGGCTGAGTCCGCCCGCGAACTTGGCACGGCGATACGCGTCCAGCGCCTCCCGGTAGCCTGCTACGGCCTCCTTGTGGCGCCCCAGGCGTTGCGGCACCGCCGCATCGAAGGCGTAGTAGTCGGCATCGCCCGCCACACTGCCGGCGTGCTTGCGCAACAGCTCGTGCGCTCCCTGCAGATCTCCGCGCTCCACTTGAATTCGCGCCAGCCACTCCGTATAGAAACGGGTCAGCGGAAAAAATGGCCGGGATCGAGCGAAGGCAGCAGGAACATCAGCCCGACGAGAACCAGGCTGATGCGCGCCGGAATGCGTGGAAGGAAAATGATTCCCAGGGCTCAGGGTAGCCACAAGGTCGCCCGCTGTCGCGAGACCGATCTGGGCTAAGGCCGGTCTTTCCCGGCAGCGCCCGCCGGGGCGGCAACGGCCCCGGATCCGCTTTCCTCTTTCCCGGGGATCCTTTGCTCCTCGGCCGGCGGCGCGGCGATCTCGGTTGCGAGCCTGAGCCCCTCCTTCCTGCCCGGCTGGTTACCGGCGTCCGCCGCCGCGGCCTGCGCCGGTTCTGCCGATTCCGCCGCAGCAGCTTCCACGGCAGGCGGTGGCACCGCTGGCGCTGCCGCGCCTAGCCCGGGCTTCAGCACACCGATAGGCCGGATTCGGGTCACGTAAGCCAGTGGTGTCACCACTGACCTTGGCATGATCTGATATGTGACCCATGCCACCCAGGCGACAACCAGCAGCATGAGCCCGGCGATAATTCGCCAGAACAACTCCCAGTCCTTGCGCGCTCGCGGTTTGGCCGGTGCGGCGCCCTGCTCCCGCTGCTCATTCTGACTCATTTTCGTACCCAGCCCTGGCTTCGACGGCAAAAAAGAAAGGGCTGGTTCGGAATTTCCGAAACAGCCCCTGAGTTTGCTGGACATGCGGAAGAGCGTCCCGAAGGTCTCGATCCGATCCGAGGGGAAAGTCCCCGCAAGGGACATCCCGTCGTTTCGCAAAGATCGCCAAGCTCATGCCTGCCTTTATCGGAGATTCCCGCGCCTTCTTTTTCGGATCGCGGGAATCGACTCATGCGTACGGTATATAGATCCTCAGCTCACCTTGGTGCCGCCCGCGGCGACCTTGGTTGTTTCATCTTGCACGGCAACGTCACTCACATGGCCGTAGTGGCGGTAGTAGCGGCCACCGTAGCCGCTGTATTCACCGTGATATTTGCTCGCCTTGTCGATATCAAGCTGGTTGAGCACCACGCCCAGGCTCACGAGCGACGCTTCACTGACGCGCTTCATCTGCGTCAGGCCGTGGCGCGCCAGCGGATAGGGCGTGCTGTCGGCCTTCACCACGTACAGAATGGAGCTGGCGTACTGCGACAGCACCAGCGCGTCGCTGACCACCCGCAACGGCGGACTGTCGATAATGACCACGTCGAAAGCTTGCTGCAGTGACTGCATGACATCAGCGAAACGGTGCGACGAAATCAATTCCAGCGGGTTGAGCGGCACCCGGCCCGACTGCAGCACCCACAGATTCGAGTCCTCCGCCGGATAGACGCACTCGTCGAGCGGCACGGTGCCCGCCACGAGTTCGGACAGCCCCGGCCGGCGCGGATCCCCGCCGAGCGAGCGCGCGACTTTCGGCCGCCGCATGTCGGCTTCCACCAGCAGCGTCTTCTTGATCTGCGAGAATGCGAACGCCAGATTGCACGCGACCGTGGTCTTGCCTTCCTCGGGCAGCGAAGACGTCACCAGCACGACCTTCTGCGGTGAATCTATTCCGGAAAGCATCAAATCGCTGCGGATGCTGCGTATCCCCTCGGCAAACGGGCTGTGGTTGTCTTCCACGAACAAGCGCTCGATCGACGCGGATTTCTGCCGCATGCGCGGCAGCACTCCGACCGCCTTGACCTCGAGCTTGGACTCGACCTCGTGACTCGTCTTCACGGTGACGTCGAGCTGCGCCAGCAGGAGCGCAATCGCCACCGCCACCGCCAGCGCCACCAGCATGGCTATGCCGACGATGTTGCGCTTGTTCGGCCCGGAAGGCGCATTGGGCAATTTCGCGACATCGATCACGCGCGCGATCGCCGAGGGCACATCACCGGTGTTCGTCTCCTTGGCGCGCTGCGTGAACAGGTCGTAGAGCTGGCGGTTGGACGCCACCTCGCGCTCGAGCCGGGCGAGCGTGAATTCCTTGCGGTTGTATTCCTGGGTCTCCAGCTTCGCCCGCGCCACGGCACGCTCCAGCGTAGCCTCGTTCGCCTTGGCGACCTCGTAATCCTTTTTTACCGTCTCGACCACTATGCCGACCTGGCTGTGCAGATTGTCCCGCACCGCCTTGAGATCGGATTGCGCGGAGACCATTTTCGGGTGCTCGGGCCCGTAGCGCTTGGAGGCCTCACTGACCCGCCTCTCGGCTTCGGCCTCGGCTTCCTTGAACCGCGTCACGACCGGATTGTTCTGCACTACCGGCAGCGATTCCAGCTTCGCCATGGACGATTCCTGCCGCGCAACGTTGACCTGGTTGTAGCGCGCCTCCGCTTCCAGCCGTTTCTTGCGCGCGTCTTCGCGTGCGGACTCAAGCTCCTCAAGCTGGCGTATCGCGCCGGAAACAGCGACGCCCTTTGCGACCACGATTCTTTCGCGTTCGCGGAATTCCTGCAGCGCGCGTTCCGATTCGTTGAGCTTCTGCTTTAGCTCCACCGCCTGGTCGCGCAGAAACGCCATCGAGCGCCGCGTCGTTTCACCGCGCTGCTCCAGATCCGATACGATGTAAAGCATCGCCAGCGTGTTCGGCACGCGCTCGGCGAGCACCGGGTCGTGCGAATCGAAGCTCAGCTTCACCAATTGCGTGTTGCGCACGGGCTGCAGGCTGATCCCCGCCATCACCTGCGCAGTCACGCTTTCAGCGAGTTCCACCTCGCTGGCAACTTTGACCGGTTTGGCAGCCGGGAGAAATTGCGCCGGCACCCATTCCGCATACCAGGGTTTCGCACGCTGGCGCGGATCGTATTCCGGGTGTTTCGTCAGCTGCATGACGCGCACCAGCCTTTCGGCGAGCTCGCGCGATTTTATGATTTCGAACTGCGTCAGAAAATAGTCGCGCGTGGTGCCGATGAAGGATTCGTAGATATCCTGATTCGACACTACTTTCGGTTTGCCCATTTCGACCATGACGGTCGCGGTCGAGCGATAGATCGGCCGCAGGCTGGAGGCGTACAAGGACGCCAGCATGCCCACGGCGATCACGACCAGGAGAATGCCCCACTTGTAACGGTTGAGCGTGCGCAGATAACGCACCACGTCGGGCGGGGGCGGCTCTCCGGCAATGGGAGCAAAGTTCGACAGTTGCATATCCTGATTTGAGGTTCTATCCATTGCGTTTGAACGCGTCCATAAGTTATACGCCATGTACCCACGTCCCAATTTACATTATTTCCCCAAATTTACAATGCCCTACGGCGTTTATTTGACAAAGTTTTACAGACCGGGGCGGGCATGCGTGACATATTCATCGGCATTGCGGGAGTTGGCTGAGTCTGGTTGCGGGATCTGCTCCAGTCAGTGTCCCCGTCCGCTCCGACGCACAACATGTCCGACCCATCGACAATATGGGAGTGCTGACGCTGCACGAGTTTGATCATCATCAATTTTCGCGGCTTTTTCGGCCAGTCAGGGTAACGGTGCCTCAGCGCGGCGTAGGCGAGCTCGAAAGCAGTCCAGTTGTGGCGCAAAATGCCACAATGCCAGGGTATCCATCACATCCAGGAAAAGCCATGAAACCACTCGCTCTCGTCTTCGATGCCTACGGCACGCTCTACGACGTGCATTCGGTGATCGCCCTTTGCGAGCGCTTCTGGCCCGGCAAAGGCGGCGCCGTGAGTCAGCTTTGGCGCACGAAGCAACTCGAATACACCTGGCAGCGCAGTCTGATGCAGCGCTATGTGCCTTTCAGCAGCATTACCGAGGACGGGCTGCGTTATGCCTGTGCCGCGCTCGGTCTGGAGCTGGGCGATGCGCAGCTGGCCGCCCTGATGCAGCAATACCTCAAGCTCAGCCCTTATCCGGAGGCACTGCCCGCACTGGAGGCGCTACGCGGGCGCAAGCTCGCGATTTTGTCCAATGGTTCGCCGGACATGCTCGATCCACTGGTCGCGGCGAGCGGCCTGGACAAGGTGCTGGACGCAGTGCTGAGCGTGGCCGAGGTGAAAATATTCAAGCCCGATCCGCGCGTGTATCAGATCGCTGTAGACCGGCTGGGCGTGCCGAAGGAGGCGATCGGTTTCGTCTCGTCCAACTGCTGGGACGCCTGCGGCGCCAAGTCCTTCGGCTTTCGCACCTACTGGATCAACCGCGCCGGCGCCCCGCTCGATGCGCTGGACGCAAGGCCCGATCACACCATCGCGCGGCTTACCGATCTCGCCGCGCTGGTCGGATAACCGCCATCCGCGCCGGTGTCCGCGACAAACCCGCGTTCGTCGACGTTCTGCCTGGCGCCCGCCTGGCGCACGCTGCCGGCTGCCACCGGCGGCTGGTATCATAGCGCGCATACCCAAGCTTACCGGCACCCGCCCCGATGAAATTCTGCCCCAACTGCGGCACCAGCGTGGTCCTCAAAATACCTGAGGGTGACAGCTTGCCGCGCCACGTGTGCGAGGCCTGCGCCACCATCCATTACTCGAATCCGAAGATGGTCATCGGGTGCATCCCCGAGTGGGAAAACAAAATCCTGCTGTGCAAACGAGCGATCGAACCACGCCTGGGCTACTGGACGCCGCCGGCGGGCTTCATGGAAAACGGCGAAACTACCGCGGAGGGGGCGCTGCGCGAGACACTGGAGGAAGCCAACGCCCACGTCGAGATCGGCGACCTTTACACCATGTTGTCGGTGCCTCAGGTCAACCAGGTGCACATATTCTACCGCGCGCGGCTGCTCGATCTCGAATTCGCTCCAGGCCCGGAAAGCCTGGAAGTGGCGCTGTTCGAAGAGGCCGAAATTCCGTGGAAAGAAATCGCTTTTCGCACCATCTCGACCACCCTCAGACATTATTTCGAGGACCGCAGGCTGGGACGCTACGGCTGCCACTCCGGCGCCATTTTGCCCCTCAAATAAGGGCCAAATACGGATTTGGGGGGTCTACCCTGGAGCACGCCTTGGTCGGAGCCTGTTGCGCTAGCGCTGCAACGGGCTCCGCGGACGTCGCGCGACGGCGAGTTCAAGTCTCCGGCGTCGCGTTGATTTTGTGTATCGACAGGTCGGCGCCGTTGAATTCCTCCTCGGCATCCAGGCGCAGGCCGACCGTGGCCTTGAGCAATCCATAGACCAGGGCGCCGCCGACCAGCGCGACCGAAATGCCCAGCGCAGTGCCGGCCAGTTGCGACATGAAGCTCACCCCGCCCATGCCACCCAGCGCCTTGACACCGAATATCCCTGCGGCGATACCGCCCCAGGCGCCGCACAGCCCGTGCAGCGGCCATACGCCGAGGACATCGTCGATTTTCCAGCGGTTCTGCGTCAGCGTGAACATGTTGACGAAAATGAAACCGGCCACCGCTCCCACCAGGAGCGATGCAATCGGGTGCATCACATCGGACCCGGCGCACACCGCGACCAGGCCGGCGAGCGGGCCGTTGTGCACGAAACCCGGGTCGTTGCGACCGGCAACCAGGGCGGCGAGCGTACCTCCTGCCATCGCCATGAGCGAATTCATCGCCACCAGACCGCTCACCTTGTCCAGCGTTTGTGCCGACATGACATTGAAACCGAACCAGCCTACCGAGAGTATCCAGGCGCCCAACGCGAGAAACGGAATGCTGGAGGGCGGATGCGCAGTCATGCCCTTGCCGTCCTTGCTGTAGCGCCCGCTGCGCGCGCCCAGAAACAGCACCGCGACCAGCCCGATCCAGCCGCCGACCGCGTGCACCACGACCGAGCCGGCGAAATCATGGAACTCCGCGCCAAACGCAGACTTGAGCCAGGCCTGTATCCCATAGTGCTGATTCCAGGCGATGCCTTCGAAAAAAGGATAGACGAAGCCCACCAGCAGGAACGAGGCCGCAAGCTGCGGGTAGAACCTGGCGCGCTCGGCAATGCCGCCCGAGACGATGGCCGGAACGGCCCCGGCAAAAGTCAGCAGGAAAAAGAATTTCACCAGTTCGTAGCCGTTCTTTTGCGCCAGTTGTTCGGCGCCGTTGAAAAAACCGACGCCGTAGGCAATGCCGTAACCGATGAAAAAATAGGCGACTGTGGATATGGAAAAATCACTGAGGATTTTCACCAGCGCATTGACCTGGTTCTTCCAGCGTACCGTGCCCAGTTCGAGAAAGGCGAAGCCCGAGTGCATCGCAAGCACCATGATCCCGCCCAACAGCACGAACAGCACATCCCCGCCTGATTTGAAATTTTCCATTCCCCCTCCCCTTTGCTGAATATCCGAAACGACCGTAATGCCGCATTGCGGCCCCGAATAATTCGCGCATTATGTAGTTTTCCGCCTGGTTTGTATCCTCCCGGAACGTGGACGCCGCGACGCACCTTGTGCTAGCGTGCCGCATGTCAACTTTCGGCGTCCGCGAAAGCACGGTGAACGCATGCAGATTCGCCATGTGTTCAGGGCGCGCTTTGCATTACGACCATGATTCCCTGGCTTGAAGGCGATCAACCGTTTCCGCCGCTAGTCAGCGCGCTGACCTATCCGAACGGCCTGATCGCCGCGGGCGGAGATCTGTCCCCGGAGCGCCTGCTCGCCGCTTACCGCCAGGGCATTTTCCCCTGGTATTCCCGCAACGAGCCCATTCTGTGGTGGAGCCCCGATCCGCGCATGGTGCTGATTCCGTCCGAACTGAAAATCTCGCGCTCGCTCGCCAAGACGCTGCGCAACCGCGGCCACGAGATTCGTTTTGACAGCGCATTCGATGCGGTACTGCAGGGATGCGCCAGCAGAGGAGCGAGGCAAGGCCCGGGCGAGAGCGGCACCTGGATCACCGACGAAATGCGCTCGGCCTATCTGCAACTGCACGAACTCGGCTACGCGCACTCCGCGGAAACCTGGATCGACGGCGAGCTCGCGGGCGGCTTGTACGGCGTGACCATCGGCCGCATGTTCTACGGCGAATCGATGTTCACCCGGGTGCGCGACGCCTCCAAGATGGCAATGGTGCATCTGGTGCGGCGCCTGCAGCGGCAAGGCTGCGGCATGATCGATTGCCAGATGCATACCGCGCACCTGGCCAGTTTCGGTGCGCGCGCGATCGCGCGCACCGAATTTTCACTTCGGCTGCAGGAATTGGTAAACTACGCCGCAACACCGACCAAATGGAACGACCCAGAGGCCGAGAACGATGTCGCTGCTTAACGATCTCCCGGATACCGTATTGCAGTTTTACGTGACTGCGCCTTATCCCTGCAGCTATCTGCCGGAGAAGCTGGCGCGCTCGCAGGTCGCCACCCCCAGCCACCTGATCTCCAATGACGTCTATAGCGGGCTGGTGAAGGCCGGCTTTCGCCGCAGCGGCATTTTCACCTACCGCCCCCACTGCGATGCCTGCCGCGCCTGCATTCCGGTGCGTATTGCGGTGGCGCATTTCAAGCCCGCGCGCATCCAGCGCCGCGCCTGGAAGCGGCACGACGCACTCGAGGCCTCTTCGCAAAGCTTGCGTTTTCGCAACGAGCACTACGCCCTCTACCTGCGCTATCAGGCTTTCCGCCATTCCGGCGGCGGCATGGATCAGGACAGCCGCGACCAGTATTCGCACTTCCTGCTGCAAAGCCGGGTCAACACCCGCCTGATCGAGTTTCGCGAAGCGGGCAGGCTGATCATGGTGTCCATCGTCGACATACTTGGAGACGGCGTGTCTTCGGTCTACACCTTCTTCGAGCCCGGCATCGCCTCGGCCAGCTTCGGCACCTACAATATTCTGTGGCAGATCGAGCAATGCCGCACCCTGGGGCTGCCCTATCTGTATCTTGGTTACTGGATCAGGAACAGCCGCAAAATGGCCTACAAGGCCAAGTTCCAGCCGATCGAGGGATTGATCGACGGCAAGTGGAGCCGCCTCACAGACAAAGAGCTGGGCTGAGCTGCGCGTTTTCCCGGCGCTCGCTTATCGCAGGCAGCGCACGGTAAAATCCAATCATGCTGTATTCGCTGGCACGCCCCCTGCTGTTTGCGCTGGACCCCGAGGCCGCGCACGACCTCGCGCTCGGCTCGCTCAAGCTGCTCGAGCGCGGCGGCGTAGCCTCGATGCTGGCCGGCACCGGGCCGGCGCAGCGCGTCGAGTGCATGGGCCTGGACTTTCCCAACGCGCTGGGCCTGGCCGCGGGCCTGGACAAGAACGGCGAGTACATCGACGCGCTGGCGGCACTGGGCTTCGGTTTCATCGAAATCGGCACGGTAACGCCGCGGCCGCAGCCCGGCAATCCGAAACCGCGCATGTTCCGCCTGCCTGAAGCCCAGGCCCTGATCAATCGCCTCGGATTCAACAACCAGGGCGTGGAGCGCCTGGTCGCCAATGTGCGGCGCGCGCGCTACCGCGGCATCCTCGGCATCAACATCGGCAAGAATTTCGATACGCCGATCGGGCGCGCCGCCGACGACTACGAATTCTGCCTGGCGAAAGTGTATGCGCATGCGAGTTATGTCGCGGTGAACGTGTCCTCGCCCAACACCAAGGACCTGCGCCAGTTGCAGGGTGCGGACGAACTCGGCGCGCTCGCGGGCAAGCTGAAAACCGAGCAACAGCGCCTGGCGGACGCGCACGGGCGCTATGTGCCCCTGGTGCTCAAAATCGCTCCTGACCTCGACGACGCCGCGCTCGAAGTCATCGCAAAGTGCCTGCTCAAGCACAAGCTCGATGGCGTCATCGCCACCAATACCACGGTATCGCGCACAGGTGTTTCCGGCCTGCGTCATGCCGGGGAAAGCGGCGGCCTTTCCGGTGCGCCGCTGCGCGAAGTTTCGAACGCGGTGATCCGCAAGCTCGCGCAGCTGCTCGAAGGCAGGATTCCGATCATCGGTGTCGGCGGCGTAATGGGCGCAGCCGACGCGTGCGCCAAACTGGCGGCAGGCGCCAGCCTGGTGCAGGTCTACACCGGATTCATATACCGCGGCCCGCCGTTGGTAGGCGAAATCCTGCGCGCCTTGCCTGCGGCCGCGCCATGAACACCGGCGCGCTCGCCGAGAAGATCGACGCACTGCTGCCGCAGACGCAATGCACCAAATGCGGCTACAGCGGCTGCCTGCCTTATGCCCGGGCGATCGCGGCGGGTGCGGCCGACATCAACCAGTGTCCGCCCGGCGGCGCCGCCGGCATCGGCAAGCTCGCCGCCTTGCTCGGGCGCGACGCCAGGCCGCTCAATCCGGCCAACGGCTCGGAGAGAGCGCGCGCGGTCGCGCTGATCGACGAGGCGAACTGCATCGGCTGTACCCTGTGCATTCAGGCCTGTCCGGTGGACGCCATCGCAGGCGCGCCCAAGCTGATGCATACGGTGATCGCAGCGCTGTGCACGGGATGCGATCTGTGCCTGCCGCCTTGCCCCGTAGACTGCATAGAGATGGCGCCACTGCCGCAGGCAGACGCAGCCTGGACCGAAGCCATGGCCGATGCGGCGCGGGCGCGCTTTCAGTTCCGCGCCCTGCGCCTGGCGCGCGAGCTGGCCGAACGCGCCGAGAGACTTGCGCGCAAGGCCCAGGAAAAGCTGGGGCAACCCATGCCTGACGCAAAAAAGGCGCTGATACTCGCCGCGCTGGAGCGCGCCAGGGCAAGAAAAGCGGGCACAGCATTGAAAAGCGCGGACCGTACGCGAGCGCAGGCTGCGGCCGATGTACGCGGCAGCGCGGCGAAGAAGCCATGAATCCGGCGAAGCGCCGGGAAATCTTCGCGCGCTTCCGGGCAGCGAATCCGGAGCCGCGCGGCGAACTCGAATACCGCGGGCCGTTCGAACTCCTTATAGCCGTGATTTTGTCGGCGCAAGCGACCGACAAGAGCGTGAATCTGGCCACGCGCAGCCTGTTCACGCGCGCGCCCACACCCGGGAAAATGCTCGCCCTCGGCCTGGACGGCCTCATCGAGCATATCAAGCGCATAGGCCTGTATCGCACCAAGGCGAAGAACATACTCGCCACCTGTGCGCTGCTCCTCGAACGCCATGCCGGCGAGGTGCCGCGCGAGCGCGCGGCACTGGAACAATTGCCGGGTGTCGGACGCAAGACCGCCAACGTGGTGCTGAACATCGCCTTCGGCGAAGCGACCATCGCCGTGGATACGCATATTTTTCGCGTCTCCAACCGCAGCGGCGTCGCGCCGGGAAAGAACCCGCTGGAGGTCGAGCACAAGCTGCTGAAATTCGTGCCCCCGGAGTTCCGCCTGCACGCGCACCATTGGCTGATACTGCACGGACGCTATGTGTGCAAGGCGAGGAAGCCGGAGTGTCCCCGCTGCTCGATCGCCGACCTGTGCGAATTCAAGGCCAAGGCGCGAGCAGCCTGAGCGCTGCGACCGTCCTCCTCCATATACTTCACCAGATGTTCAATCCCACGCGCGATCAGGTAAGGCAGTTTTTCTTCGACGCCTGGCGCAAGCACCGCGAGCGCGAAGTGCTGGCCGGGATGGATCACCTCGCGGTCGACATCATCCTGATGCATCCGGAGTACCACCGCGTGCTGGACGACCCCGAGCGTTATCAGGAGCGGGAGTATCGCCCCGAAGCGGGCGACACCAACCCCTTCCTGCATATGAGCATGCATCTGGCGATCGAGGAGCAGCTTTCCATCGATCAGCCAGCAGGGCTAAAAGCGGAATTCGCGCGCCTGGCCGCCAAATCGGGGGACAGGCACGCGGCCTGCCATGAAGTCATGGAATGTCTTGCCGAAATGGTGTGGCGCGCGCAGCGCGACAGCGCCGCACCGGACGCGGTGGCTTACCTGGAATGTCTCAAGCGGCGTTAGGCTAGCGTTGCCGCGTGAATCCTGCGGCGTCCGAGCTATTGATGCATGAGGGGCAACGTCCCCTCATTTCGCTATCGACGCAATGCGGGCGCAGCCGCTACTGCACCAGGCGGTGCAGCGGAATGACCTTCAGCTTGCCGGGCAGGCCGGCGAAGTAGGCCGCAAGATCCACGATGTCCTGCGACGAGAGCGCGCCCGCCTGGCCGCTCATTATCGGGTTCTTGCGCACGCCGGATTTGTAATCGGAGAGGACGCGCGCGAGATAGTCTTCATGCTGGCCGGCCAGCAGCGGAATATCGGCAGAAATCGGTGTGTTGAAGTCGGCGCCATGACAGGCCGCGCAGGGCTTGGATTTCTGCGCCCCCGCGCCTGGATCGCCACCGGCGTGCGCAAACGGGCTGGCAAGAGCGAGCAGAGCGATAATCAGTATTGCTTTCATGGTCGCTCCTTATTACTTGTGTTCGGTTGAATAGTACGCGGCGAGGTCCGCCATGTCCTGATCGGACAGACCTTGCGCGATGCCGCGCATCGAGGGATGGTTGCGCGCCCCGGACTTGTAGGCCTGCAGGGCATTGACAATGTACAACGGCGACTGCCCGGTGATCATCGGCACGTGATAGACGTGCGGATATACGGTTTTGTAGCCGGGAATACCATGGCAGCCTATGCACATGGAAATCTTGCTCTTGGCCGCTTCAGCGTTGCCCGCCGGCGCCTGCGCCAGCGCCGGGAGCGCCAGGAAAAACAGCATCGAACCCAGAATCGTTTTCATCATTCTCACTCTTAAGGGGCGGGCCGCACGCCGGCTGCGGGTGTGATTTGCCGCCAATATTCAAAGGGCTGTGGATTCTATACGATAGGCCTTGGGCGAGTAAAGGGTGCGTTTTCCGCCAACCGGGGCGAGGCCGGACGGCTCTACCCGTCGTATAATGCACCTTTCATTTCAGGGTATTGCCATGCGTTTCCACGGTTCCGACAACTACATTTCCACCGACGACCTGACCCTCGCCGTCAATGCCGCCGTCACGCTGCAACGCCCTCTTCTGATCAAAGGCGAGCCCGGAACCGGCAAGACCATGCTGGCCGAGGAGGTGGCCAAGGCGCTGGGCCTGCCCATTTTCGAGTGGCACATCAAGTCCACCACCAAGGCACAGCAGGGTCTGTATGAATACGACGCTGTATCGCGTCTGCGCGATTCCCAGCTGGGTGACCCGCGCGTGCACGACATCAAGAACTATATCGTCAAAGGCACCCTGTGGGAGGCGTTCAACGCGGATGAGCCGGTGGTGCTGCTGATCGACGAAGTCGACAAGGCCGATATCGAATTCCCCAACGATCTGCTGCGCGAACTCGACCGCATGGAGTTCTACGTCTACGAGACGCACGAACTGGTCAAAGCCAAGCACCGCCCCATTGTTTTCATCACTTCCAACAATGAAAAGGAATTGCCCGACGCCTTCCTGCGGCGCTGCTTCTTCCATTACATCCGTTTCCCGGACAAGGAAACGATGGAGAAGATCGTCGACGTGCATTTTCCCGGCATCAAGAAACATCTGCTGCGCGAGGCGCTTGAGGTGTTCTTCGAAGTGCGCGAAGTCCCGGGGCTGAAGAAAAAGCCCTCGACCTCCGAACTGCTCGACTGGCTCAAGCTGCTGCTCGCCGACGACATTTCACCCGAGGCCCTGAGGAGCAAGGACAAGAAGACCATCATCCCGCCCCTGCACGGCGCGCTGCTCAAGAACGAACAGGACGTGCATCTGTTCGAACGGCTGATATTCATGTCCAGGCACAACCGCTAAGAGAATGAGCCTGGCGGCGGCGCAATCATGCTGATCGATTTCTTCCTCAAGCTCAAAAGTGCCAAGGTACCGGTCACGACCAAGGAATATCTCATGCTCATCGAGGGCATGCAGAAAGGCGTGGTCGGGTCCTCGATCGACGATTTCTACTATTTTGCGAGGACCTGCCTGGTCAAGGACGAAGCCAACTTCGACAAGTTCGACCGTGCCTTCGGCGAATACTTCAAGGGTGTCGAGGCCGTCATGGGCGTCGAAGCCGACATCCCGCTGGAGTGGCTGCGAAAACAAGCT
>JAENXP010000710.1 GCA_016649475.1 Burkholderiales bacterium
CGCCTATCATTTCATCACCAGGCCGATCGCGCTGGGCAAGCTGAGGCTGATGCTGGAAAAAGCCATCGAGGACCAGCGCCGCGACCAGACGCTGTCCTACTACCAGCGCAAACTCGGCGACGAAGCCGGAATGAATACGCTGATGGGGGAGTCCGACTCGATCAAGGCGCTCAAAAACAAAATTCAGCAGATCGTCAGTGCCGAGCATTCCTTGCAGGACGGGGATGCCCCGGCGGTGCTGATATCCGGTGAAACCGGAACCGGCAAGGAACTGGTCGCGCGCGCACTGCATTTCAGCGGCTCGCGCCGCGAAAAACCTTTTGTGGAAATCAACTGCGCCTCGATCCACCAGAATTTGCTCGAATCCGAGCTGTTCGGACATGAGCGCGGCGCATTTACCGACGCGCACGAGAGAAAAGTCGGCTTGTTCGAGACCGCCCAGGGCGGCACCCTGTTTCTGGACGAAATCGGCGATATGGATATCGGCCTGCAGGCACGGGTGCTCAAGGTGCTCGAAGACAAGAACGTGCGCCGTCTCGGCAGCGCGCGCGACCAGCACGTCGATGTGCGCATCATCGCCGCAACCCACCGCTCCCTCGAAAGACTGGTGCGCGAAGGAAAGTTCCGCTCGGACCTGTATTTCCGCCTGCGCATCGTGCAGATCGCTATAACGCCTTTGCGCGATCGCGTCGACGACGTCCTGTATCTGGCCAGGCATTTTCTGGAAGTGCAAGGCGCGCGCTATGGCCGCCGCGGCATGAGCTTTTCCCCGGAGACAGAGGAAATGCTGCGCAATCATCCCTGGCCCGGCAATGTGCGCGAACTGCGCAACATAGTCGAGCAGGCGGTACTGCTGGCTGCCGGTCCCGTCATTGAAGCCGACCAGCTCAATCTGTGCAGCCCGCAGGGCTTTATGATGCAGAACGAACCCGAACTCGAGGAAGCCAATCAGCCGAGCGAGCCTAAAGAAATCGCGTTTCCCGGCGAAGGCGTGTAACTCGCCACGGTGGAACGCGACCTGCTGTTGCGCGCCCTGAGCCATACCTCGTGGAACGTCACCCACGCGGCCCGGCTGCTCGGACTGTCGCGCGACACCATGCGTTATCGCATCGACAAATTCGGGCTCACGCCGCCGATCTGATCCGCGGCCTGCGCGACATTTACCGGGTATCCATGCCGCCCAGAACACGCGCAGGCGGCCTCCTTTGCATTTTGCTGCTGGCGTGCTCGTCTGTGCCTGCCAACGCCCAGGATAGCGCCGCAGGCGAGCGCAAGCACGGCTATTGCGCCAGCTGCCACGGCATCGAGGGACAGTCGTTCAAGCCCCATTACCCGATACTGGCGGGCCAGTCCGCGGCCTATCTTGTTTCGCAGCTGAGCCAATTCAAGAACGGACGCCGCCACGATCCGAGCATGAACACCGTTGCGAAGCAATTGAGCACGCAGGACATGCGCGATCTCGCCGCCTTCTTTGCCTCGGTCGAACCGCGCCCCGGACACTTCACGCCGGACGCGAAAAAAGCGGCGCGCGGCAAGGCCCGAGCGGCCAAGGCCGGCTGCACCGGCTGTCATGCGCGCAGCGCCGATAGCGCATCCCAGCCTAATCCCCGCATTGCCGGGCAAAAGCTCGACTACCTGAAGAAACAACTGCGCGACTTCCGCGATGGACGCCGCAGCGATGCGTCCGGCATCATGCACGCCATCGCGCAAACCCTCAGCGACGCCGACATCGACGACCTCGGCAACTACTACGCCGCCCTGCCCTAATTATAATTAGGGGTCGGGTTGGGGGTTTTCATCGCCCTTCTGCCGCCTAACCCCGCTCGGGAGACTCAAGCGCTCCGCTGAAGGGTAAGCGCCGGAGGCTATCGGCGCAACTGCTAGCGCCATATCGGCCAATATTGAACCCGACCCCTGCAGCAGCGCTGCAACGCTAATTTTTCCACAGCACCAGAAGTCCGTTCACCGAATTGCCTTGCGCAGTGCGCAATTGTGCCGTCACCGTTTCCTGAATCGAGAAGCTGCTATC
>JAENXP010000520.1 GCA_016649475.1 Burkholderiales bacterium
GGTAAATATCACCACCGTCCTTCCGGGCGGCTCGGCCGAAGACGTAGAGAAACTGCTCACCCAGCCGCTCGAGGATGCGATCAAGCAGGTGGCCGATATCCGCTTCGTGCTGTCCAGCAGCCGGGAAAACGTGTCGTCCATCCTGGTGCGCTTTCGCGACATTTCCGAACGCGTGTTCGACAAGCGCGTCGCGGATCTGCGCCGCGAAATCCAGAACAAGGCCCGCGCCGAGTTGCCCCCCGAAGCGAAGGACGACCCGCGCATCCTGGAGATCACCACCTCCAATGGATTTCCCACGGCGCAGGTGCTGCTGACGGGACGCGCCGACGACGAGGTGATGCGCCGCGCCGCGCACGCGATCCGCACCGACCTCGAACGGCTGACCGGCGTCGATCTGGTGTTCGCGCTCGGGCTGCACGATCCGGAACTGCGGGTCGAGTTCGAGCCGCACAAGCTCGCGGCGCGCGGTCTCAACGCCGCCAACCTCGCCGATGGCGTACGCGGATGGTTTCGCGACACCTTCGCGGGCAAGACCCGGGTTGGGGACGACGCGTGGATCGTGCGCATCGTCGGACAGGACGCCGATCCAGGATATCTCGCCCAGCTTACCGTTGCGCTGCCGGGAACCCGCGAGCGTGTGCCGATCGACGCGCTGGCGAGCGTAGCGCGCGCGCGCGCGACACCGACCCGGCTCGCCTCGACCAACGGCAACCCCGCGATCGTGCTCTCGGTGACCAAGAAGAGCTATACCAACACGCTCGAACTGGTGGAGCGCGTTCAGTCCTACATAGCGCAGAAAAATCCGTTGCTCGCGCCCTCCGGCCTCAAGCTCAGCCTGACCGACGACCAGACCATCCCGACGCGCGTGGCGATCGGCGTAATGGAGTCGAACGCGGCCCTCGGACTTGCGCTGGTGCTCGCCGTCTGCTGGATATTCCTGGGTGTGCGCGTTTCGCTGCTGATCGCGCTCGGCATCCCGTTCTCGCTCGCCGGGGGCTTTGCGGTGCTGCACGCGACCGGATTCACGCTCAACATTTCGGTGCTGCTCGGCGTGGTGATCGTGCTCGGCATGCTGGTCGATGACGCCGTCGTAGTGGTCGAGGCAATCTATTTTCGCGTGCAGCGCGGCCAGCAGGTGCTCACGGCGTCTCTGGACGCATTGCGCGAAGTCGCGGCCCCGGTCAGCTCTTCGGTCGCCACCACTCTGGCCGCGTTCCTGCCGCTGATGCTGATGCCCGGCATCGTCGGCAAGTTCATGTTCGTGATTCCTTTCGTTGTGACGCTGACGCTCGCGATCAGTCTCATTGAAGCCTTCTGGATGCTGCCGACCCACATCACCGCGCTCGGCCTGGACCTGTCCCGGCCCTCGCGCATGCAGCGCATGCGGCACCGCTTCACCCGCCAGCTCCGCCTCAAGTACAGCCGGGCCCTGCTCTACGTCCTGCGCCGGCCCAGGCGCTTCGCCACCGTCATGGTGCTCATCATGGCGGCCGCGGGGACGGCGGCGGCTCTCGGGCTGGTGCGGCTGGAGTTCTTCGCCTTCGACCCGGTGCGGCTTTTTTATGTCAACGTCGACATGCCTGCGAACGCGCCGATCGAAGCCACGCTCGCGCGCACCGAGGAAGTGGAGCGCGTGGTGCGCGCGCGCTTGAGGCCCAACGAAGCGCGCGCGCTGACTTCGGTCGCCGGGGTCAAATTCACGGATACCGAGCCGCTTTACGGCGACGCCTATGGCCAGGTCACGGTGTCGCTGCGACCGCGCAAGGAGGAGGGATCGCGCGAGGTGCAGGCGATCATCGACTCGCTGCGCGAGGAAATCGAATCGCTCCCGGGGCCGGGAAAGTTGAGCTTCCTGCTGCTTTCCGGGGGAGGGCCGCCGCTGACCAAACCGGTACGCGTGCGCCTGCGCAACGACGACCCGGCGGAGCTGCGCGCGGCGACCGACGAGTTGTTGCGCATCGTGCGCGCGGTGCCCGGGACCAAGGACGTCACCGACGACGACGTTCCGGGACGGCCGCAGCTGGTGCTGACCGTGGATCGCGACGCGATACGCGCCACCGGCCTCGATCCCGGGCTGGTGGCGCGCCTGGTGCGGCTGCACGCCGACGGCGAGGTGGTGACACAGATGCGTGTAGAGGGCGAGAAGCTCGAGGTGCGCGTGCGCGCCAGGGCGCGCGAGGCCACCGACGTAGGCCGTATCCTCGACGATCCAGTCGCGCTGCCCGGAGGCGGAACCACTACGCTCGGCGCGCTGCTGCATGCCGAGACACGCACCGGCAAAGGCGTCATCAAGCACTACAATCTGCGTCGTTCGATCACCGTCGAGGCCGACCTGGACCGCAAAATCATCGACACCGTCGCGGCCAATGAAACCATCCGCGTGGAATGGGAAAAGATCAGGGCCCGCTACCCGGCTACGACGCTGGACTTTTCCGGCGAGCTCGACGACATCTACGAAAGCCTGGACGCGATGAAGGTGCTGTTTCTGCTCGGCGTCGGCCTCATCTACCTCATCCTCGCCGCGCAGTTCCGCAGCTACTGGCAGCCGGCGATGATCCTCGCCACCGTGCCGCTGGCATTCACCGGCGTCGTGTTCGGGCTGCTCATATCGGGGAACCCGCTTTCGCTGTTCACCCTGTACGGCGTGGTCGCGCTCACCGGCATCGCGGTCAACTCCGCCATCGTGCTGATCGACGCCGCCAACACGCGCAGAAAGCAGGGGATGCGCGTACTCCACGCGATCGTATTCGCCTCGCGCCGGCGCATCGTGCCCATCATCATCACCAGCACCACCACCATAGCCGGATTGTTCTCGCTCGCGTTCGGGCTCGGCGGGCACTCGCTCATCTGGGGGCCGGTGGCCGCTTCCATCGTCTGGGGAATAGGCTTTTCCACC
>JAENXP010000115.1 GCA_016649475.1 Burkholderiales bacterium
AGGTGGTGGCAAAGGACCCGGGCAACGCCAACGCCCACAATTTCCTCGGCTACGCCTACCGCAAGTCGGGCAAACTCGATCTGGCGTTCAAGCACTACGAGGAAGCCTTGCGGATCGATCCCAGGCATCGCGGCGCGCACGAATACATCGGCGAGACCTACCTGCTCACCAATAACCTGGCGAAGGCGGAAGAGCACCTCAAGGCATTGGACGGGATCTGCACTTTTGGCTGCGCGGAATACAACGACCTGAAAAAAGCAGTGGCCGAGTACAAGCGCAATAACGCGAAATCGTAATGGCTTAAGCGGGGATAGCCGGAATGGCCTGAACCGCGAACGCGCCTGAGCAGGCGCGGCCCAGCGCAAAAAACGACAAGGGCGGCTCGTGGCCGCCCTTGCTGTTCGAGGCAGGCGGGGTCTTACTTCAAGTGCTTGCTGACCAGTTTGGTCATCTCGAACATCGACACCTGCTTCTGGCCTTTGAACACGTCCTTGAGTTTTTCGTCGGCGTTGATCATGCGCCGGTTCTTGTCGTCCTGCAGTTTGTTCTTCTTGATATACGCCCAGATTTTCTTGGTTACCTCAGTGCGGGGCATCGGGCCTGCGCCTATCACCGCCGCGAGCGATGCGCTCGGGGTCATCGGTTTCATGAAAGCTGCATTCGGCTTGCGCTTGACTTTTGCCTTGACCGGTTTCTTGGTTGCGGTTTTCTTGCTTGCGGTTTTCTTGGTTGCGGTTTTCTTGCTTGCTGCCTTCTTCTTTGTGGCCATGACTTTCCTCTCCTAGGGTGAATGACGGCGATTTCGCTTGCTCTCGTGGGGAACACGCAGCGGCAGAATGAATCAGCCAGTGGCATTTGTCAATCGGTATCGTGCAGAATTTGCCTATGGTCGGCGCATTTTTTTTGCGTGGTGCGTTGACGCCGCGTCTTCTATAATCCGGGCTGTCTCATTGTCCTTTCTGCGCGTTGCCCGGAATCAACCGCGGGCAGAATGCGTCCCTGCCATGAAAAACGCCAAGAAGAATGTCGCTCTGCTCGCCGGCTGCCAGGCGATGCTGTTCACCAACAACGTCACCCTGATTTCCCTGGCGGCGCTGGCCGGATTCTCGCTCGCCGACAACAAGATGTTGTCCACGCTGCCGGCCACCGCGTATGTCGTCGGTGCGGCGCTGACGACGCTGCCGGCCTCGTTCTTCATGAAGCGTTTCGGCAGGCAGACCGGCTTCCAGGTCGGCACTGCGATGGGCATCGCAGGCGCCGTGGTGTGCTGTCTCGCCCTTTGGCTGCACAGTTTCTGGCTGTTGTGCGCGGGGGTCCTGGTCCTCGGGGTGTATAACGCGTTCGGCCAGTATTACCGCTTCGCCGCCGCCGATGCGGCCAGCCACGATTTCAAGGCCAAGGCGATTTCGCTGGTGCTGACCGGCGGGCTCGTCGGCGGCATCATCGGACCGGAATTGAGCAAGCACACCAGGGACATGTTCGCCGTGCCTTTCCTCGGCGCCTATGCCTCGCTCATCGTGTTCTGTCTTATCACCATGGTGCTGCTCGCCTACATACGCATTCCCCAGCCCAGTGTTGCCGAGCGCCGCGAACCGGTGCGCCCGCTGGCGCAGATCATGGCCCAGCCCGCTTTCATCGTCGCCGTGACCGGTTCGGCCCTGGGATACGGCGTGATGAACCTGTTGATGACGGCCACGCCGCTGGCAATGGGGCTGTGCGGCCATCCCTACAGCGCGGCAGCGACGGTGATCCAATGGCATGTCATCGGCATGTTCGCGCCTTCCTTCGTTACCGGCTCCCTGATCAGGCGCTTCGGCGTGCTCAGGATCATGCTTGCCGGCGTGGCGCTGGAGGCGCTGTGCGTGGGCATCGCCCTGTCCGGCGTGTTGGTGGCCAATTTTTGGTGGGCGCTGGTGATGCTCGGCGTAGGCTGGAATTTTCTCTACGTGGGCGGCACCACCCTGCTTACCGAGTGCTATCGCGTGTCGGAGAAGGCCAAGGCGCAGGGAACGCACGATTTTCTGGTGTTTCTCACCACCGCAACATCTTCGTTTTCTTCCGGTCTGCTGATGAACCGCAACGGCTGGGAGACGCTCAACTATACTGCCTTGCCGGTACTCGCCGTGATTGGCGCGGCGATCGCCTGGCTCGCGCTTCAGCGGCGCAATGCCGTCGCCGCCTGAGCCGGTAGTCGGTCTTTTATTGAAAGGATAGCCATGCCGGTCGATCCGCAAATGCAGGCCGTGTTGGAAAAGGCAGCCAGCTCGGCGCTGCCGGCGTATTCCAAAGTGAGCGCGGACGAGGCGCGCCGCCTGTACAAGGAGACGCGCGCGGCCCTGAGTCCGCCGGTTCCCGAGGTGGAAGCGGTGCGCGACCTCGCCGCGAGCGGCCCGGCGGGTCCGATACCGCTGCGCTTGTATCGCGGCCTGGGCACCACGGCCGACGCGCCGCTACCGGTGCTGGTGTATTTTCACGGAGGGGGCTGGACCATAGGCGATCTGGATACCCACGACATCGTCTGCCGCACGCTCGCAAACAGGGCGCGCTGCGCCGTCGTCTCGGTCGACTACCGCATGGGGCCGGAGCACAAGTTTCCTGCGGCGGTGGAAGATTGCCTCGCCGCCACGCGCTGGGTCGCCGGGCAGGCTGCAACGCTGTGCGTCGATGCCGCGCGTATCGCCGTCGGCGGGGACAGCGCCGGCGGCAATCTCGCCGCGGTGGTGGCCATCATCCTGCGCGACGCCGGTGGGCCGCCCCTGGTATTTCAGGCGCTGGTGTATCCGGCGACCGATCAGCGCATGGACTCGGCATCGCACTCGAAATTCGGCGAAGGTTATCTGCTTACCCGCGACAGCATGCTCTGGTTTCGCGGCAACTATCTCTTGCCCCGCGACTACGACGACTGGCGCGCTTCCCCGATCCGGGCCGAGGATCTGGCGCGCCTGCCGCCGGCGCATATCATCACCGCCGGCTACGACCCGCTGCTGGATGAGGGCCGCGCCTATTCCGACCGGCTGGTCGCCGCCGGGGTGCCGGTGCTGTACGAATGCTTCGAGGGCATGGCGCATGGCTTTCTCACCATGGGCGGCGTGGTCGCCGCGGCCAACCACGCCTTGTACCGTCTGGGGCAGAGTCTGGCACTGGCGTTCAAGCCGGTGCGCAGCTAGAAAATTGGCGATCTGATGCGCGCGCTGCATCGCGCTTTCGACTATCTCGGACAGCACGCCACGCTGTTCCTCGCCGGCGGCGTGCTCTTGGGCCTGCTGGTGCCGCAGCTCGCCGCGCTCGCGCGCCCGATGCTGATCCCCGGCCTGCTGATACCGCTGGTGATAGCGCTGCTCCGTCTCGACTGGGACGCGCTCGCGGCCTACGCGCGGCGCCCCGGGCTGGTGGCGCTGATCACCGCCGGGCTGCTGCTGGTCTCGCCGGTGCTCATGTGGCTGGCGCTGAAGGTGTTCAGCCTGCCGCCGGCGCTGGTGCAGGGGCTCACCCTGATGGCGGCGGCTTCGCCCATCGTATCCTGCGCGGCGATCAGTCTGATCCTGGGGCTGGACGCTGCGCTCGCGGTGGTCCTCATCGTCGTTACCACCGCGCTGATTCCATTCTCGCTGCCGACGGTGGCGCTGTGGCTTCTGGGCCTGAAAATCGACATCGATCTCGCCACCTTCATGCTGCGCCTGGTGCTGATGGTGGGCGGGGCCTTTGCCGCGGCGCTCGCACTGCGGCGTCTGGTGCCGCGGCAAAAGCTGGAAGTGAACGCGCGCATGCTCGACGGCGTCTCGGTGGCCACGCTGGTGATGTTCGCGCTCGCCATCATGGACGGTGTTACCGACGTGGCGCTGGCGCGGCCCGGTTATGTGGTGCTGGTCACTATCGCGGCGTTCGTCGCAAACATCGCGCTGCAGTGCCTGGGCACCCTGGCCGCGTTGAGGCTGGGCATGCGTTCGGCCATCACCGTGGGCCTGATGGCGGGCAACTGCAATATGGGGCTGGTAATGGTGGCGCTGGCCGACAAGGCGGATTTCGACGTCATCGTGTTTTTCGCCATGGCGCAGATACCGATGTACATGCTGCCGGCGCTGCTGCGGCCCGTCTACCGGCGCCTGCTTGCTCCCGCAAGCGCATCCCAATCGCGTTAGAATCCCTGCTCCCTGTTGCGGAGGTTTTTCATGGGTGCCAAACATCCCGAACCCGGCGTAGCGCGCAAGATCGTCAAGGCCGCCTGCCCGCACGACTGTCCGGATACCTGCGGCATGCACATCAGCGTGGAGAACGGCGTTGCAGTAAGAGTGGAGGGCGCGAAGGACATGCCCTTTACCCAGGGCACGCTGTGCACCAAGGTCGCGCACTATCTGGACCGCACCTACTCCAGGGAACGCGTGCTGCATCCGCTGAAGCGCGTCGGCGCCAAGGGGGAAGGCAGGTTCGAGCGCATTTCCTGGGACGAGGCGCTAGATACCATCGCGGCGAAGTTCAGCGAGATCGCAGCCGACGACCCGCAGGCCATCATGCCCTGCAGCTACGCCGGCACCATGGGACTGGTGCAGTACGCTTCGATGGACCGGCGCTTCTTCCACAAGCTCGGCGCCACCTTGCTCGATCGCACGCTGTGTTCCTCGGCCGGCAAGGCCGGCCTGAATATCACGCTCGGCGCCGGCGTCGGCATGGACCCGGAGCGCTTCGACGAAGCGAAGCTGATCCTCATCTGGGGCTCCAACCCCATCGTCTCCAACCTGCACCTCTGGTCGCGCGTGCAGGAAGCGAAGCGCCGCGGCGCAAAGGTGATCGCGATCGACCCCTACCGCAGCCTGACGGCGGCGAAATGCGACCAGCACATCGCGCCCCTGCCCGGCACCGACGCGGCGCTGGCCCTGGGCATGATGCACGTGATCATCAACGAAGGGCTGCACGACGCGGATTACGTCGAGCGCCATACCCTGGGCTTTGCGCAATTGCGCCAGCGGGTGCAGGACTATCCGCCGCAGAAGGCCGCGGCCATCTGCGGCCTCGACGCCGGTGAGATCGTGGCGCTGGCGCGCGAGTACGCGCGTACGCGGCCGGCGGCGATCCGGCTCAATTACGGCATGCAGCGGCACTCGGGCGGCGGCATGGCGGTGCGCACCATCACCTGCCTGCCTGCGCTCGCCGGTCAGTGGCGCGATGCCGCGGGCGGCGTGCTGCTTTCCACCGGTGACTGGTACGGCTTGAACCACGCGGAACTCGAGCGCGCCGACCTGATTCCGAACAAGCCGCGCACGGTCAACCAGTCGGCGCTGGGCGACGCGCTCACCGCACTGGATCCGCCGCTGCGCGCGATCTACGTCTACAACAACAACCCGGTGGCGGTGTGTCCGGACTCGCAGAAGGTGATCGCAGGCTTCATGCGCGAGGACCTGTTTACCGTAGTGCATGAAATTTTTCTCACCGACACCACCGACTACGCCGACATTGTGCTGCCGGCCACCACCCAGCTCGAACACTACGACGTGCACAAGTCCTACGGCCACTTGTACGTGCTTGCCAACAGCCCGGCGATCGCGCCGGTGGGGGAGGCCAAGCCCAACAGCGAGGTGTTCCGGCTGCTCGCCGCGCGCATGGGCTTTAGCGAAGACTGCTTCAAGGACAGCGACGAGGACATCTGCCGCCAGGCGCTGGTGTCGTCGAATCCGCGCATGGCCGGCATCGAGTGGAACAGCTTGAAGGAGCAAGGCTGGCTGCGGCTCAGGGTGCCGGCGCGCTTCGCGCCGTTCGCCGAGGGCAATTTCCCCACGCCCTCGGGCAAGTGCGAATTCTGGAGCCAGACGGCGCTGGACCTGGGGATGGACCCGTTGCCAAGCTACACTGCGCCGCGCGAATCGGCGCAGAGCGCACCGCAACTCGCAAAGAAGTATCCCTTGGCTTTCATCTCGCCGCCGGCACGCAATTTCCTCAACTCCTCCTTCGCCAATCTTGCATTTGCCTTGGAGGAAGCGGGTGAGCCTTACCTCGACATCCATCCGGCAGACGCAGGGCCGCGCGGCATCGCGGAGGGCCAGGCGGTGCGCATTGTCAACGCGCGCGGTGCATTCGTGGTCAAGGCGCGCGTATCCGACCGGGTGCGCGTAGGCGTGGTGGCGGCGCCCTCGGTGTGGTGGAAAAAACTCTCGCCTGACGGCTGTAATGCCAACGAAGTCACCTCGCAGGCGATCGCCGACATGGGCGGTGCCGCGACCTATTACGACTGCCTGGTCGAGGTCGAGCGCGTCGGCGCCGGTTGAACCGGAAAATCATCAATCCATGTCACGGCGTATCAAACCCGCTCTGCTTGCCGCGGCCATCGCGCTGCTCATCGGCTTCGGCGCAAGCGCCGCTTCAGCGCAGCCGGAAACGCGGCCTGTCGCGACGAAGGACCCGCGAGCAATGGCGGCGGAGTACCTGGCGCGGCGCGCGGGCAAAGCGCCGGTGCTGGTGGGCGCGGGCGATATCGCGCTGTGCCACGGCGGGCAGGACAAGTACGCCGAAGCCACGGCGCAGCTGATCGAGGCCTTGCCCGGAGCGCTGGTGTTCACAGCCGGCGACAATGCCTACCAGGACGGGACCTGGGAACAGTTCATCGACTGCTACGGTAAGTCCTGGGGCAGGAAGGGCATCAAGGAGCGCACGCTGCCGGCACCTGGAAATCACGATTACGGCAACCGCCGCAAACCGCACGAAGCCGGCGATTACTTCAGATATTTCGGTGCTGCAGCCGCCAATGCGGACACTGCGGGCCTGGGCTATTACAGCCTGGACCTGGGCTCCTGGCATATCGTGTCGCTCAACAGCGATATCGAAATGCGCCTCGGGCGCGAGCGCGATCTGGCGCCCGAGGTCTCGCGCCAACGCGCCTGGCTAGAGGCCGATCTGGCCGCAGCGCTGCGTCAGGGCACGAAGTGCATCATCGGGATATGGCACCACCCGCGCTTTACCGGCGGGCGTCGCGGGGACAATCTGCCGACGGCGAAAT
>JAENXP010000456.1 GCA_016649475.1 Burkholderiales bacterium
CGTAGCGCAGGTTCTCGCGCGCCATGAGATTGGTGTAGGCGTTGTTGTTGACTACCGTGGTGTACTCGTCGGGCCCGGTCACGCCGTTGATGCAGAACAGGCCGCCCTTGCGTTCCGAAAAGAATCCGATGTCGTACCAGAAGCGCGCGGTTTCGATGAGCATCTCCGCGCCGTACTGCAGCAGAAACTCTTCGTCGCCGGTCGCGTTCACGTACTTGCGCAGCGCGTACACGATGTCCGCGTTGATATGGTACTGCGCGGTGCCTGCGACGTAGTTCGCCGAGGCCTCATCGCCGGTGATCGTGCGCCAGGGAAAGAGCGCGCCCCGGTGGCTGAGTTCCTGCGCGCGCTCGCGCGCCTTGCCCAGCATGCGGTAACGAAACAGCAGCAGGTTGCGCGCAATGCGCGGCGCGGTGTAGACCAGAAACGGCAGCACGTAGATTTCGGAGTCCCAGAAGTACTGCCCCTCGTAGGCATTCCCGGTGAGCCCTTTGGCGGGAACGCCCACGCTCTCCGCGCGAGCGCAAGCCTGCAGGATATGAAACAGATTGAAGCGGATCGCCTGTTGCACTTCGATGGTCGTGCGCTGGACTTTGCCGGTTCTTACGTTTTGCACCTGCACGTCGCTGCGCCGCCAGAAGTCGTCCATGTAGCGCTGCTGCCCGGCGGCCAGCGCGTCGAAACCTTCGGGCACTATGCGATTCAGGGTCCACTCGACGCGCGTGCACAGCTGCTCGGGCGAAGCGGTCGCGGTGCTGTGATGCGCCATGAATTTCGTGAGCCGGATGGGGCGCCCCGGCTCGGCGTCGATCGTGAACGCCACCTGGCCGAAGTCCTCGTTGTGCGTGGTCTTCCACGAGTGCCGGCACTCCGACTCGAGATGGTGGTCAATACCGCACGCGAGCAGCATGCGCGAGCGTTCGGTGCCGTGGCACAGGACGAAGCGCTGCTCGCTGGCGTGATTCGTGCGAGGGTGCAACACCCGCCCGGAAAAGACCTTGCCCCGCCGCGGATCGTCGCCGCCGCGCGCCGTGGTGCGGCGTTCCGCGAGCATTTCGGAGGCGATCACCACCGGCGCGCGCGCGTTCAGCATGGTCACTTCATAGGAGATGGCGCCGGCGTGCCGGTGCTCGAACGAGATCAGGCGCCGCGACTTGATCAGCACCTGCTTGCCGCCGGGCGTTTCCCACAGGATCTCGCGGTCGAGCGTGCCCGTGCGCATGTTCAGGCGCCGGTCGAAGCGCAGCATGTTGGCGGTTGCCAGCCAGAACGGCTCATCGTCGACGAACAGCTTGATGATCTTGGCGTCGGTGATGCTCATCATCGTCTGTCCGGTTCGGGCGTAGCCGAAGGCGTCCTCGCCGTAGACGATCGGCCAGGTCTCGTGCAAGCCGTTCACGTAGGTGCCGTACTGCGCCAGCGGTCCGCCTTCTTCCGGCGAGCCGCGCATGCCGAGATAACCGTTGCCGAGCGCGAGGATGGTCTCGGTCTGCGCCATGAATTCAGGGTGGAAGCGGCGCTCGATCCAGTTCCATTCGTCCGCCACATAGTCGTGCGGCGGGGGCTTGAGGCGTTCGCGGTGGCGCATCGTGTTTTAGCTCCGGTCGATAAGTTCGCCAAGATCGGCGACCACGATGTGGGCGCCATGCCGTTTCATCTCATCGGCGTTGCCGTGGCGCGCCACACCGATTACCAGGCCGAAGTTGCCGCTCGCACCCGCTTGCACGCCCGAGATGGCGTCTTCGACCACGACTGCGCGCGCCGGCGGAACGCCGAGCGCCTTTGCCGCCTGCAGAAATGCGTCCGGAGCCGGCTTGCCCGCGAGTCCAAGCTCGATGAGCGTATTGCCGTCGACTGCCGCGTCGAACAGGTCCGCGATGCCCGCCGCCTCGAGAACCGCGGCGCGGTTCTGGCTCGAGGTGACGACCGCGCACTTGATGCCATTTTCGCGCAGCATGCGCACCAGCACCACGGACTCCGGATAGGTCACCACCTCGCCCGCGGCGATGGCGGCGTTGACCAGGTCGTTTTTGCGATTTCCCAGTCCGCAGACCGTCTCCGCGCCCGGCGCGTCCTGTGAAGCGCCTTGCGGAAGATCGATGCGGCGTGCGCGCAGAAAATCCCGCACCCCGTCGTAGCGCGGCTTGCCGTCGACGTGCAGCATGTAGTCGGTCGCTATGTCGAATGGGCGGAACGCTGCGCCCGTTCGCTCTGCGCGGCTACGCAGGTATTCGTCGAACATGCGCTTCCAGCATGAGGCATGGATCTGCGCCGTGTCGGTCAGCACGCCGTCCAGATCGAACAGGACCGCGTCGTAACGCCCGCGCTGGATTACATCCCGGAGTCGCGCTTTGCTCATCGAGACAGGGAGGCCCTTGATGCGCAGGACATCGCGCCCGGAACCTGTTGCAAAATGAATTTTGCAACGGTCAATATAGGGGGGGATGAGGATACGTCTCCCTTCATTTTGAAATGGACTCTAAGCACCATGGCGGGTAAGTGGCATGTCGAAGTATCGGCAAAAAGAGTAGGGGCATCTTAGACTGAAAAGTTTTTCCCTATCAAGACGGCTGCTCGGGTATCGTGGCGTGAACACCTGCACGAGCTCCCCAAATACAGTTACGACTTTGTTCAGCGTGTGGTTGCCAGTACCGTCCGCGCGCCCGCCGGCCAATTCGGAATCGCGCAGGCCGATGCCGTTACCAAACCCAATATGGTTACAATAGCATATCCCCGACTGTCGGCTGCAGCGCCGGGTGCGGCAATCACAAAGGGGGGGAGAGTCAATACCGCCGCAAAATCTGCGCAGCCTCGGGCGCGCTGCGCCCGCTGACCGGTCGGTGCGGCAATATCAGGCCGGGAAGCGAAATCGACGCAGGTAGACGCGCTGGCTCGGGAGTAGGGCCGCGTAGCTGCAGTCTCCGGTATGCATGACGTCAAAGCATGCGGGCGTCCAGTCGCATGCTTTCATCCGGCAGGGCAACCGCGAGCAGATGCGCTTTTCGACGAGCTGCCAGATGCCCTCGTCGGTGCACCCGGCGCGCGCGCGATCACCTCACCCTGAAGCAGTGCATGATTGCCCCGATCGGCGTATCCGCGCAGGAACGATCGAATCTGCGCCGAGCAATAGCCGTGAAACTGGCAGCGCTATCGCACTGCGAAGATCAGCGCGTCGCAGCAGCCTCGCAGTCCGCTGAGTGAATCACAAAGCGCTGGCCCGCTGCTAACGGGGTGTGCATGGCTTCCTCTTCGGTAAGC
>JAENXP010000100.1 GCA_016649475.1 Burkholderiales bacterium
AAGGTCGGTGCGCCTGGCGCCGACACCCAACGTCACTTCCGGCAGCCAGCCACGGTCTGCGGCACGGCCGTCCAGGTCTGCCGCAGCCGCGCGGGCAGCGAGCGCCGCCAGGTCGGGACGGTCTTCCAAACGCGACAGCAAGGTCTTGATGTCCGGTGGTGTGCCCGGCAGCAAGCGGCCGGCCACTCCGTTCCAGGCCTTGACTTCGGTGCCGATCAGCGCAGCCAACTGTTCGCGGGCGCCGTCACGCTCGGCCTGCGTTTCGGCACGCTTGGCTTCGGCGGTCTGGCGTTCGCGCACCAGGCGGCGCAGGTCGTACCCGGAGGCTTCGCCCGCCGCACGCAGCTTGCCGACGACCCGCTCCGTATCGGCAAAGCGGCCGGCCCAGGTCTCGATGGCTGCCAGGCGCTGCTCGTGCAACAGCAACTGATAGAAGTTGCGCCGAATTTCGCCCGCTCTTTCATTGACCAGCGCGCGAACGTCGGCTGACGCGGCGCTGACACGTTGTTCGCCGGCTTCGCGTTTCAGGCTGCGTCGTCCGGAAATGTCGACGGGCTGCGACAGGAGCACGGAGTCTTCCTGAGCGTTATCGCCGCTGCGCGCGCTGTCGCGCAAAAATTCCAGCGTGGGATTGGCCCACAGGCCGGCTTCCAGCGCGTCGGCCTCCGCTACACCGATGCGCCCGCGCGCAAGCGCGGCCAGTTCCGGCAGGGCCAGGCCGAGCCGCAGACTCTCGCCTTCGGTCAGCGGCTGAGCGGCAACAGCCGGTGCGGTCAGCGCGCAGATCGTAATCAGGGCAAATGCAATTCTATGGAGATGACAGGTCATCGAAATCCTCTACGAAAAAGTTGGATCTCGACGGAACGCGGCCGAACCGACGCTAGGGTTCGGGCACAGGGTCTGCAGGAAAAGCAGGGGCGTCCCGCCGGCTCAGGCGAGCACGGCTCTGGGTGGACGGTCCAGACGCAAGTGAGGCGCCGACGCGTAGTGCTCGCTTGTGCCGGCAATCATGGGACTGTGTCCTTCGGGCGCTGCCATGTCATGAACACCGGGCAGCAGTGTGGAAAAGCCGGGATGCGGATGTACATGCACATGGTGATGGTTCTCTGCGCCTTGCGACTTGTGCGGGTCATCCGGGACCGCCGGCGATGCGCCATGGTCATGATCGTCATCGTGATCGTGGCTGTGGTGACCGAAATGCACGCCATGGCTCGGCAAAGGTTCCAGCGCATCGCAAATGGCCGCTACCGCCGCCGTGGCGGCGTTCAGCGAAAGCAGCATGCCCAGAAAAAAGGCGAAGCAGGTGCGCATGGCGGTCTACTCTGCTGCTCAGCGTATTGCCGTGATCCGGCTGCGGATTGCGATGACCGCCGGGCACTCTTGAGGAAATTGCAGCGGCGTCGCAAGGCCGGCGTGAACCTCGCTGGACGAGGCGGAATGTGCCCGGTTCGCCGCCAGCTTGCGTCGCACGCTGGCGTAGAAGAACAGCACAGCGACGATGGCGTAAAAACATGATGCGGTCCACGCATAGTTGACCACGGCCTGGTCATCGGCGCCCAGGCCGCACAACAGCTCTACCGCGGCGACGACGAGGAACGAAGCCGCCGCCTCGACGTCGGAGGTTTGCAAATTGGCGATTCTGGCGAAATACATTTTGGTACTCCCGATATCTTCTTGTGCTGTGGACTCGTCCACGCTAGATGCGCACTCTAGTGTTTCGTTCTGCGAAATGCAGTGGGGAATAACCCCCGTTTGCATCGTGCTGTCACCCTAAATGCGTGCCGCCAGCAATCCGGTCCGACCACAAACGCTTACACGACAGGCACTTACCCAGGACCGGTTGCTGCGACAGAGTCGACTGGGGATTACCCAGAATTGGCGGGGGATATCCCCGGCTAACGCAGGTAGCGCGTCTTTTTCGTTTGCATACGGCGCGACCTTGTGTAGTGAAGTCAGCAACTTACCGACAGCCTGGATGCGGCACGAAAGTTGCGCGGATTCCGTGGACAGAACGCGATACATATACGGATCGTGTCACCAGCGGAGGCGGCATGAACGCGGTAAGCAATGAATTTGACGTGGCGAAGACGGTGAAGACCACGGACGCGGCTGCGGTCGAAGCCGAAGTGAGTTCGATATTCCTCGACCTCTATCCGGACGCGAGCACCGACGCGCTCAAGGTCGCTTTTCGGGACGCCATGACCCTGTACCGGGGCGAGGCCGCCGGTGTCCACGCCTGCGACACGGCGTACCACGATATCCAGCACACGCTGGACGTGACGCTCACCATGGCGCGTCTGATGGACGGCTGCGAGCGCAGCCGCCTGTCCAGGGAGTTGATCACCGAGCGCGAGTTCCGTGTTGGGGTGATCACGGCCTTGTTCCATGACATCGGCTACCTGCGGCGCTACGAGGACACGCCTCAGGCTGTGAACGGTGCCGAATTCACCAAGATCCACGTATCGCGCGGCGCGGATTTCCTGCGCGAATATCTGCCGAAGCTCGGAATGCCCGACATGGCGGGGATTGCCGCGGCCCTGATCCACTTCACCGGATTCGAGAAGCCGATCGCATCCATCCGCGTGCCCGGGCAGGTCTACAGGGTACTGGGCAACCTGCTCGGAACGGCCGACCTCATTGCCCAAATGGCGGATCGCTGCTATCTGGAAAAATGCCGCGATCGGCTCTATCCGGAATTCGTCGCCGGTGGCCTGGCAAAACAGCGCCAGCCTGGTGGAGGGGAAGTAGTGGTGTTCGAGTCGGGCGAGGATCTGGTGCGCAAGACCCCGGCGTTCTATGCCGGCACGAAACGCCGGCTGCAGGAGGAATTGGGCGGCTCCTACCGCTATGCCGAGACCCACTTCCGCGGGCAGAACCTCTACCTCGAGGAAGTGCACAAGAACATTCGGTTTGCACGGGCGCTTGCGAGCGCGCCGGACATGTCGGCATTGCGCCGCCTCCCGCCCGGCACGATCAATTAATTCATTGTCGAAGCGCCTGCGGTGGCGACAGCGAACGCCGGTTTCGCGCAAATGGAGATGGGGGTGGTAATAACAATTTCCATGCGTAGTGCAGGGTAACGCTGTATGGACTCGCCCGGTCACCCGACAGAGAATGCGCTTGCTGCTGGCGTGGTCCGTCTGCCATGCGGATGGGTTCCGCCGTCGAAACCGCGTGCATCGAAGTAGCCACCGGGGATAATTTTTTAAGGAGCAAAAAAATGGGTTCATTCAGTATCTGGCACTGGCTGATCGTGCTCGCAATAATCATGCTGGTATTCGGCACCAAGAAGCTGCGCACCTTCGGCGCGGATCTGGGCGGCGCGGTGCAGGGATTCAAGCAGGGTGTGAAGGAGGCTTCCTCCGATGAGATCGACGAAGCTGCCGGGGCGCCGCGCGCCGAAAACGGCATGCTTATCGAAGGTGTGGTCTCGGAGAAAACCAAGGCCGCGGCTTCGCGCTAGGGTTCGCACGTGTTCGACATCGGATTTTCCGAAATAATGGCCGTGGGTGCGGTAGCGCTCGTGGTGATCGGGCCTGAGCGCATGCCCGGTGTCGCGCGCACCGCCGGGGCGCTGTTTGGCCGGGCGCAGCGCTACGTCAATGAGCTGAAGGCCGACATCCAGAACGAAGTGGACCTGGAGGAGCTGAAAAACATCAAGTCCACTTTCAATGACGCGGCAAAATCATTCGAGCAGTCGGTAATCCAGGCGCAAGAGCAGCTTGACGCTACCGCTCGCTCGCTGAACCAGAGCGTTACTGCGCAGGCGTCAACGCCGGTCGATCCTTCCCTTGCACAAGCCGGCGAGAAAGGCGAGGCCAGCGCGGTGTTGCCCTACGAGAACGCCGACGATCTGGTCGAAATTCCGGTAACAGTGAGCCTGATGCAGAGCGAAGTGGATCCGGAAGAACTCAGGCGCGTAGAGGCCAGTTTCTACCACGCGCCCTCGCCGGACGAACACCCCCTTGCCCAAACCGGCGAGACAGGCGAGACCGCCGCCGAAACAGAAGACCCTGCGGTTCAAATGGATTTCTGGTTGGGCCCCACTCCAGCCCGCGGTCCGTCCGCCACGCCCGGGGCTTAACCCGCGCCTGGTCTCGATGACCGCCACTTCTACGTAAATTGAAATAGAGCATGGAAAATCACCTTGCCCCCAATTGGGGGACGCACTGTAGGCATCAATACGCCCTTTTGCGTACGGACAGCTGGCGCGACGTTGCGTAGTCTGGGAACCATGGAAGAAAAAGTGCAACAGCACCACATCGTCGGCGACAGGATTGCGCGCCGCGGCCGGGGTGTAACCGCATCTAACAGGAAAGGCGAAGCACATATGGAATTAATCCGAGTTCGCGATCGACTCGACGCCGCAATTCAATTGCGCGAGACCAATCAAGAGCTTAGTGCCGCAGGAGCGGCACGGCAGGCGCGGGCCTGCAGGCACGCGGACGGGCAGAAATGAGCGCGGTTCCGCAACTGAAAATCGTCCGCGGCGCAGCCGCGGAAGGGGAGTTTCGCTGGCCTGCTCCGTCGTACTTCGAGTTCGTGCGCGAGCAGGATCGCCTCGACTGGACCGATTGCCTGCTTACCTTCAGGGACGGGACCAAGGCAAGCGGGCGGGCGCACAGCTTCGTGCCGGGTGAAGCGCTGCTGGAGTTCCAACCGGAAGGGGACGGCAAATTGCGCAGCGTGGCGTTTTCCAGCCTGCTGAAGCTGCAGTTGGGGCGATCCGTCCCGCTGCGGCGCGAAGCGGCATCGCCGGCATCACCGGCATCGCAGCTGGTGACCGAGGCCGCCAAGCCGACCCTGGCGGAGACTCAGCCGTTTCGCATCGAACTGGCGAACGGCGAGATCTTCGACGGCGTGACCCTGGGCTACGTCAGCGCGCTATGCGGCCTGTTCCTGTATTTGCCGCGGGACGACGGCGGAGTCGTCCGCTGCTTTGTACCCGCGAATGCGGCCCAGAGCTGCAGCATCGACGCGCCCATCGGGCAGATCCTGATCAATCAGAGGGCGGCGTCGCCCGAAGCGGTCGGCGCTGCGCTCAACCTGCAGGCGATCATGCGCACCAAGAAATTCGACCAGTTCCTCGCGCAGGACACGAATTCGGACGCGGTGACCGGCGGGGCGCCGGTGCCCGAGCCACTGAACCGTCGGGTGCTGTCCGTTTGCGACACGCAATCCATGCGCTGGCCCACCGGGAATCCGGAAGAGAACGCTGCCATGGAGCAGCTGCGCAGGATGGCGCAGGGAAGAAGGGCCTCGGATGTCCTCGCAGCAGAAGAGGAAAGCGAGAATTCATTCATTAGACGCTACTCCAGCTCCACGGATACCGGGAGGCTGGCCGCGTCGGAGCGGCGAAATCGCCGCGAAATCGGCGAAGTGCAGGTGGACAAGTCAGCGGCCAATATCACCGATCGGGCCGGCGTGCAGGAACTGGTCACGCGCCTGGCCGCGGAGAGCGGCGACCGTGACGTAACCGAGCAGCATGCCGCCAAGAGCAGCAGCGCCCTGGTGCTGCTGGTCAACAGGATCATCCTCGATGCGGTCGAGCACAAGGCGTCCGACATCCATATCGAATCGAATCTGGCGCCCAAAACGACGCGCGTTCGCTTTCGCAGGGACGGGGTACTGGTGAATTATCTCGAACTGCCCTCGCAGTTCCGCAGCGCACTGGTCTCCAGAATCAAGATCATGAGCAACCTCGACATCACCGAGCGGCGCAAGCCGCAGGACGGAAAGATCGATTTCAGCCGGTTCGGCCCGGCCAAGGTCGAGCTGCGAATCGCGACCGTGCCGACCACAGGCAACCTGGAAGACGTGGTCATGCGCTTGCTCTCGTCGAACAACGCGGTGGGGGTGGACGAGCTGGGGATGGAAGAGCATATGCTGGAGGCGATTACCGGCCTCATATCCAAGCCGCACGGCCTGTTCCTCGTATGCGGCCCGACTGGTTCGGGCAAGACCACCACACTGCATTCATTGCTCGGGTATCTGAATACCCTGGAGCGCAAGATCTGGACCGCGGAAGATCCGATCGAAATCACCCAGGCCGGCCTGCGCCAGGTTCAGGTCAATCCGAAAATCGGCTGGACTTTTGCCGCCGCGATGCGCAGCTTCATGCGCGCCGACCCCGATGTCATCATGGTCGGCGAGATGCGCGATGGCGAAACGGCCAAGATCGGCATCGAGGCGTCGCTGACCGGGCACCTGGTGCTATCGACCTTGCATACCAACAGCGCGGCGGAGAGCATCGTACGTCTGCTCGATCTGGGCATGGACCCGTTCAACTTCTCCGATGCACTGCTGGGCGTGCTGTCGCAGCGCCTGGCCAAGCGCCTGTGCCCTGAATGCAAAAGCGCCTACGCGCCGACGCCGGCCGAACTCGACAAGCTGTTGCGCGAATACTGCAGCGGCGCCTCGATCGATGCGCGCACGATGATGCAGCATTGGGTAGAGCGCCATGGCGACGCGAACGGAAATATCACGCTGTATCGCGCTCAGGGCTGTTCGCATTGCGATAACACCGGATACCGGGGCAGGATAGGCGTGCACGAACTGCTCGTGGCCGACGTGGCGACGAAGCAGCTGATACAATCGCGCGCGCCCGTATCCGAGGTAAGAAGCGCGGCCGCGGTGCTGGGAATGTCCAGCCTCAGGCAGGACGGCATCGAGAAGATCCTGCAGGGCCTCACCGATATCAGACAGATAAACGCGGTCTGCAGCTGAAGCTTGTGCACCGGCGCGAGGCGTTCACATGCTTCGCCCGGGGCCGTGCCGCATGGCAGGAAGCCCGGCTTCCGAATTTTTGCCTCCAGGCTGGTCCGGGCGCGAACGCCCGGCGCGCGCTGCCGCAAGACGCAGCGCAGCGCGCCACCGATATCCCGGGCATCGCCCCGGAAATACAGCGACTCTCGACCGGAATAAAACCGGTTACCTACTTGTTCATTTCCCGTTGCCCTTGAGATTCGACCGTCGGCCCTGTCCGGCGCCGTAGCCGGTGCGCGGGCGCGCGTGGCGCCCACTGTTCAGGCAAAAGCCATCGGCACGAGCCGGACCGCGATCAATATCCGGCACATCGAAGGAGGCGACATGTCGAACGGGAATGCTGACTTTCTTCATCCGGGTTTCGGTATCACGGAAATCGACGTTGCAGACCGGCATTTGATCGCGCTGGCGCATGAATTGAACCATGCCATCGCCGTAGGCCGGGATACGGAGGACATCCAGCGGTTGGCGAACCGGCTTCTGCTCGAAGCGATCAGCCATTTCGAACACGAAGAGCGGGTGCTGTGGGAATGCGGCTATCCTCTGATAAAGGGCCACGCCGCTTTGCACTCTCAGATGCTCGCGGAACTGGAGCATGCGCGCGAGGCGCTGTGCT
>JAENXP010000027.1 GCA_016649475.1 Burkholderiales bacterium
ATTCTTCTTCCGCTTGTCGAGATAGCGCTGCGCCCCCGCGGCTACCGCGAAAAGCTGGCCGCGGTCCAGCGCTTCGCCCGGCGGCAAATAGTCCGCGGCACGCCACGCCGCGCTGATCGCACCCGCTTCGAGCAGCAGGCGTATGCGTTCCCACACCTGTCGGTTGGTCAACCGGCCGTCGGCGATTAGCGCTTCGGCCAGTGGCACACAGCCCTCTGGCAGTTCACGCGGCGCATACCACTGCGCGCGGACTTCGGACAGGGCCGAGGCATCCCTTTGTTCCCACCGATCCTGCAGGGCGTAGCAGACGATATCTTCGTCCTCGTTGACCAGCAGTTTATGTTCGGCCCGGAACAGATCCCATTGATGCTTCTTCCCCAGTACCTTGAGCCAATCCTTGCGCACCTGCTCGGCGAGCACGCTGCCCTGCTCGCGCGCGAGGAAGGCGAGTACTTCTTCCGGGGTGGCGTCCTCGAGACGCGGGCGCAGCAGCCAGGATTCGACGTAGGGTTGGAGCAGATAGCCCTGCAACTTCTCGTTGTAGCGGGCGATCTTGTCGTAATCGCCTTTGCGCACCGCAGCGTGCGCAGCGAGGAAAATCTCCTCCGGCGTCTGCGGCCGGGACGCTCGCGCCTGCGGCGCAAGGGGCGCAAGCGCGAGGCCTAGGGCGAGCATTAGCCCGCACAATAACGGTGCTATAGTGACTTTTTTGCCTAAGCCCATGATGGGACTAGTATAAACGCTCTGTAGACCAGATGGATGATGCGCGTCAAATATATGCAGCATGCTGAACTAATGGCCTGGCGCAAAACGCTGCGCGGCGAAATGATCGCGCGCCGGCAGGCGGTGCCTGAGGACCGGCTCCACGCCTGGCGTACAGCCATGGACCGGCATCTGGAGCACGGGTTCCCGGGCCTGGCCAGCGGCATTTTGGCGTTCTGCTGGCCGATCCGCAACGAGTACGACGCGCGCCACCTGCTGCGCCGCCTGCGCGAGCGGGGCGCGACGGCGGCGCTGCCGGTAGTGGTCGCGCCGCAAGCGCCGCTCATTTTTCGCGAATGGCATCCCGGGGTGGAACTGGCACTGGGCAAGCTCGACATCCCCTACCCCACAACAGGCGCGGAACTGGTTCCGGATACGGTGTTGCTGCCGATGAACGGCTTCGACCGGCAAGGCTATCGCCTCGGCTACGGCGGCGGTTTTTTCGACCGCACGCTGCAGAGCCTGGACATGCGCAAACCGCAAGTGATCGGCGTGAGCTACGAGCTCGCCGCGATCGACACCATCCATCCCCAGTCCTGGGACATTCCCATGGATTACGTGGTCACCGAACGCGGGGTGTACCGGCGCGACTCCGGCAAGCTCGAGTTTCTTGGCGTGCCGCAGGCGCAACGGGTCGAACTCAGTTCACCTGTGTGCTATGCCGCCGATATCGCGCCGGGATATTTCGGCGAGGAACCGGAAACTTGATTTCTCAGCCGAGAAACAGCTTGTACGCGGGGTTCGCGCTCTCGTCCCAGAAGGGATAGCCCAGATCGTGGAGGAAACGGCGGAATTGCGGCATTTCCCTGGGCGGCACCTGCATGCCGACCAGCACACGGCCGTAGTCGGCGCCGTGATTGCGGTAATGGAACAGACTGATGTTCCAATCCGGGCGCATGCTGTTCAGAAACTTCATCAGCGCGCCCGGGCGCTCGGGAAACTCGAAGCGGTACAACAGCTCATTCTGCGCCAGCGCCGCGTGCCCCCCGACCAGATGGCGCACATGCAGCTTGGCCATTTCGTTATCGGAGAGATCGATGGTCTTGAGGCCGTGGCGGCCGAGATTGCGGATCAGGCGCGCGGTCTCGTCGCGGTCGTGCACCTCGACGCCGACGAACACGTGCGCCTCCTTCGAGCCGGCGATGCGGTAGTTGAACTCGGTGACGTTGCGCGCGCCCAGGGTGGCGCAGAATTTCCTGTAGCTGCCGGGACGCTCGGGTATGGTCACGGCGAGGATTGCCTCGCGGTGTTCGCCCACCTCGGCGCGCTCAGCGACGAAGCGCAGGCGGTCGAAATTGGTGTTGGCACCGCAGGCCACCGCAACCAGGGTCCGGCCGCGCACGCCTTTTTGTTCCACATATGCCTTCGCCCCGGCAATCGCCAGGGCGCCGGCCGGTTCGAGTATGGAGCGTGTCTCCTCGAACACATCCTTGATCGCGGCGCAGGTCTCGTCGGTATCGACCAGGATGATCTCGTCGACCAGCTGCCGGCACAAGCGGAAGGTTTCCTTGCCCACCTGCTTCACCGCCACGCCGTCGGCAAACAAGCCCACCTGCGCCAGGCGCACGCGCCGCCCGGCCTTGAGCGAGCGCGCCATGGCGTCCGAATCGACCGGCTGCACGCCGATGATCTTGACCTCGGGGCGCAGGCGCTTGACGTAGGCGGCGATGCCCGAGATCAGCCCGCCGCCGCCGATGGCGACGAAAATCGCGTCGATCGGAGTTTTTGCCTGGCGCAGGATTTCCATGCCGATGGTGCCCTGGCCGGCGATCACGTCCGGATCGTCGTAGGGGTGCACGAAGGTGAGCTTGCGTGTGCGCCCCAGTTTGAGCGCGTGCTTGTAGGCTTCGTCGTAGGAGTCGCCGCAGAGCACCACTTCGGCGCCGCGCGCCAGCACCGCGTTCACCTTGATCCGCGGCGTGGTCACCGGCATCACGATCACCGCCTTGCAGTGCAGACGCTGCGCCGCCAGCGCCACTCCCTGGGCGTGGTTGCCGGCCGAGGCCGTGATGACGCCGCGCTTGAGGCTGGACGCAGGCAGCTGCGCCATTTTGTTGTACGCGCCGCGCAGCTTGAACGAAAATACCGGCTGCATGTCCTCGCGCTTGAGCAGCAGTGTGTTGGAGAGGCGCGCCGACAGTATCGGTGCCGCCTCCAGCGGCGATTCGATCGCCACGTCGTAGACGCGCGCCTTGAGGATCTTTTCGAGATAGTCGGGATGCATGGCGGGCCAGTTCAATTGAAGCGTGCAAGGGTAGCAGGATGTGCTTCGCCGGGGCAAGGCGCATCCTCAGGCGCGCCCGCCGGAGCCGCAGATTGATCGGGGTCGAGGCGAGCCTCGTAACGCTGCTGGGCTGGAGTTTTCTCGCCTCGACCCTGATTCCCATCAGTTCCGAGGCGGCGCTGTTCGCCGTTCTCAAACTGCACGCGGACCTCGCCTGGCCTGCGATCGGCGTGGCTACGCTGGGCAACACTCTGGGCGGCCTCACCACCTACCTGATCGGACGCTACATCGGCTCGAAAAAGCCGCTGACCCAGCTAGAACGCGTCAGGCGCTACGGCAGCCCGCTGCTGGTACTGGCCTGGCTGCCTTTCGTCGGCGACGCGCTATGCCTCGCCGCGGGCTGGGCCAAACTCAACTGGGTCGCGGTGGCGCTATGGTCGGCTGCCGGGCGCTTCGCGCGCTACTGGCTGGTGGCGCAGGGAGCACTTTGGTAAGCTAGCGCCCATGGCGACGAGAAATAGCAGCAGGAAAACCAAGCCGTTCTGGGAACGTGGCTACGCCGGCCACGGCTACTGGCAGGGCAAGGAGAAAATCGGCTGGGTCGCACTTGAAGGCCAGGGCAAGAACGGTTCCTACCGCTGGCAGGCGGGCAACCGCGCCGGCGAGGTGAAAACTCTGGCCGAGGCCAAGCGTGCGGTGGAGGAAACGCTGCTGTCGCTGGCGCGGCAACTATCCCTGTTCGAAGATCCGGGCGGAGACTAGAATCGCGCGGTCGCTGCCAAAGCAAAGCGGGCGCGTCCAGGATCTTGCAGTGCTCCGCGGTGCTTGGTCGATGTGACAGTCTTGCTGACTCCCTACGCGGATTCGCGTTGATGCTTTCTCTTTATGCCTTGCTGATAATTCATCATGCAGATGGAAACGTTTCTCTTCTTTCTCACCATTGAGTACGAGTTTCCTTGCTGCACAACACTTTCATGAAATCGGGAAAACGCTTTGCTGTCCGGGCGGCGCTGATGGCCTTCGCCGGATTCTCTCTCCCGGTCTGCGCCTACCAGCCTCTTATTACCGACGATACCGGTACCCAGGGCAAAGGCGGCAACCAGCTGGAGTTTGCGCTTATCGAGGACCGTGCAGAAACAGCCGGCAAGATCGAACGTTTGCGCGCCTTGCCGCTTGTTTATACCCGTGGCGTAACCGAGACGATCGATGTTTTCGCCGGGCTAGTTTACTCGCAGATTCGATCGGAATCACCCGGAAGCGACGCGAGCGGCAGCAGCGACCCGCTAGTTGGCGTCAAGTGGCGGTTTTACGAAGACGAAAAGACCGAAACCAGTTTCGCGCTCAAGCCGGTAATTATCCTGCCGGTTGGCGCCGACCACGATAACGTCGCGCTGGGCAACGGGAAAGCCTCCGGCAACCTGACCTTCATTCTCACGCACGAAACCGCGTTCGGCGCCATACACTTCAACGCAGGCGTGTCCCGCAACCGCTATCGCGATATTTTACAGAATCCAGACGCGACGACGACGCGCGTCTCGATCGCTCCTGTATGGGGCGTAAGCGCGCAATGGAAGCTGGCCTTCGACGTGGGAACGGAATCCCAGCGCGCCGAGGGCGCCCGAGTACGCGCATATTATGCAGAACTAGGCGCGATCTACTCGCCAAGCAAGGATCTTGACTGGTCGCTCGGCGTATTGCGTTCGTCCAACAATGACAGTCCCGGCACGACGAGGAATACTGCATCTGCAGGCCTTGCCTGGAGATTCAGGTAAGCAAAGCGTTTGCCCGGGTCTGTAACGAAAGGGGGGGATACCCCCCTCGCGCTCCCCTGATCAAGCCCGTAACAAATTAACTTTTGTCGCGGGTCATTACGAGCGGCTCACGCCGCTTCCTGTCAGGCCGCGCTCAGCTTTGCATACTCCAGCGCCAGCCACTTCATGCCCTGGCGGCCGAAATTGATCTGCAGGCGCGCGTCCGGCCCCTGGCCTTCGGCGTCGACGATCACGCCCTGGCCGAATTTGGCGTGGACCACGTTCTGGCCGATGCGCCAACCCATCTGGGTCGCGCGCGGCAGCGGCTTGGGTATTGCGGCATCGCGCGCCGATGCAAGCACCGGCTCGGCCGCAGGCAGTCCGCCCATTCGCGGCGTCAGCCACTTCACCAGACCGGCCGGTATCTCGTCCAGGAAACGCGAAGCCACGTTGTAGCGCGTCTGTCCGTGCAGCATGCGGTTCTGCGCGAACGACAGGTACAGGCGCGTGCGCGCGCGCGTGATCGCCACGTACATCAGCCGCCGCTCTTCCTCCAGGCCGTCGTCCTCGTTGCGGCTCTGCTCGTGCGGGAACAGGCCCTCTTCCAGCCCGGTGACGAACACCGCCTGGAATTCCAGGCCCTTGGCCGAATGCACCGTCATCAATTGCAACGCGTCCGAGCCCTCGCCCGCCTGGTGCTCGCCCGCCTCCAGCGCTGCGTGCGCGAGGAAAGCCGCCAGATCCTGCGCTTCGTCCTGCTCCTGCACGAACAGCGCCGCGGCGTTGATCAGTTCCTGCAGGTTCTCCAGCCGGTCGGCGCCGTCCTTCTCCGCCTGAAAATGCGCGAGCAGGCCGGACTTAGCCAGCATATGTTCCACGATTTCGGGCAGGGCGAGGCCTTCGGCCTCGTGGCGCAGCGCCGCTATCATCGCCGTAAACGCGGCCAGAGAATTGCCAGCCTTGCCGCCTAGTTGCGGCACCGCGTTGTACAGGCTGGTATTGCCCGCTTTCGCGGCATCCTGCAGTGCCTCGAGTGAACGCGCGCCGATGCCGCGCGCGGGAAAATTGACCACGCGCAGGAAGGCGCTGTCGTCCTCGGAGCTGGCGATCAGGCGCAGATAGGCAAGCGCGTGTTTGACTTCCATGCGCTCGAAAAAGCGCAGCCCGCCGTAGACGCGGTAGGGAATGCCGGCGGAGAACAACGCATGTTCGAGGATGCGCGACTGCGCGTTGGAGCGGTAGAGCACGCCGATCTCGCGCCGCGCGAGGCCGTCGCGGTTGAGCGAGCGCACCTCCTCGGCCAGCCAGTGCGCTTCGTAGCCGTCGGTCTGCGACTCGAACACGCGCAGCGGCTCGCCGTGCCCGGCGGCAGTCCACAGGTTCTTGCCCAGGCGCTTGCGGTTGTTGGAGATCAGCGCATTGGCCGCATCCAGGATATTGCCGTGCGAGCGGTAGTTCTGCTCCAGGCGGATGACGTTCTCGACATGGAAATCGCGCTCGAAATCGGCCATGTTGCCGACGTTCGCGCCGCGGAAAGCGTAAATCGACTGATCATCGTCGCCGACCGCGAATATCACACTGCCCGGACCGGTCAGGAGCTTCAGCCAGCGGTACTGCAGACGGTTGGTGTCCTGGAATTCGTCCACCAGGATATGGCGAAAGCGCGCGCGGTAGTGCTCGCGCAGGATTTCGTTCTTCGACAACAGCTCGAAACTCCTCAGCAGCAACTCGGCGAAATCGACGACACCTTCGCGCTGGCACTGCTCGTCGTAGGCGGCGAAGATTTCGGCATAGCGGCGGCTGAACTCGTCGTAGGCCTCGGCATCGCTCGCGCGCTTGCCCTCCTCCTTGTTGGCGTTGATGTAATGCTGCACCTGCTTCGGCGCGAAGCGGTCCTCGTCCACGTTCATCGATTTGAGCACCCGCTTCACCAGTGACAGCTGGTCGGCCGAGTCGAGGATCTGGAACAGCTGCGGCAGTCCGGCATCGCGGTAGTGCGCGCGCAGCAGGCGGTTGCACAGCCCGTGGAAAGTGCCGACCCACATGCCGCGGGTGGAAACCGGCAGCATGGCGGAAATGCGCGTGAGCATTTCCTTCGCCGCCTTGTTGGTGAAGGTAACCGCGAGGATGCCGGCCGGGCTGACGTTGCCGGTCTGGATCAGCCAGGCAATGCGCGTGGTGAGCACGCGCGTCTTGCCCGATCCCGCGCCCGCGAGGATCAGCGCGGACTGGTTCGGCAGGGTGACCGCGGAGAGTTGTTCCGGATTGAGGTTGGCAAGTAGCGACATCGTGCTGCGCGAGCTTTTTCGAAGCGCGATTTTACCGCACGGGCGGCTGCGGGCGGCCGAAGATTTCGCCGCTACGGTCCGTTCATCGGCGGGGACTGAGATCGCGCCCCCTTGGTCGCGGCGTTGCGATGTTGCATGAAAACCTGCGCTGTCCTTGCTTTTTTGCAATAACCGCGATTTCTGTACGGATGCCTTTTATCCGTACAGAAATCGCGGTTGGCGCGCGCAGCGCGCAAGTCCGCTGGTGAATATCCACGGCATTTGGGACGCGTATATGGTCTAGACCGAGGGTCGGCCTTGTATAATGCGCCATCCCTCACACAGCGAATCCTCCATGCAAGCCCAGTATCACGCCGAGACCATAGAACGCGCCGCCCAGAAACACTGGGAAAAAACCAAGGCATTTCAGGCCGTCGAGGAGGCGCCGGGAAAAGCCGCGCGCCCGAAATACTATTGCCTGTCGATGTTCCCCTACCCCTCGGGCAAGCTGCACATGGGGCATGTCAGAAACTACACCATCGGCGACGCGCTCACGCGCTATCACCGCATGCGCGGCTACAACGTGCTGCAACCCATGGGCTGGGACGCGTTCGGGCTGCCGGCCGAGAACGCCGCGATGGCCAACCGCGTGCCTCCGGCCAAGTGGACCTACGACAATATCGCCTACATGAAGAAGCAGCTCCAGTCGCTGGGCTTCGCGCTGGACTGGTCGCGCGAAGTCACCACCTGCAAGCCCGAGTACTACAAGTGGAATCAGTGGCTTTTCCTGCGCATGCTCGAAAAAGGGCTCATGTATCTGAAGACCGGCTCGGTCAACTGGGACCCGGTGGATCAGACCGTGCTCGCCAACGAGCAGGTGATAGACGGCCGCGGCTGGCGCACCGGGGCGCTGGTGGAAAAGCGCGAGATTCCGATGTACTACATGAAGATCACCGATTACGCCGAGGAGCTGCTCGCCGCGCTCAACACCCTGCCGGGCTGGCCGGAGCGGGTGAAGACCATGCAGGCCAACTGGATCGGCAAGAGCCACGGAGTGAATTTCGGCTTCCCCTACACGATCGAGGGCGAACAGAAACTCCTCAAGGTATTCACTACGCGTGCCGACACCATCATGGGCGTGACTTTCTGCGCCGTGGCAGCCGAGCATCCGCTTGCGACGTATGCGGCGAAGAACAATCCGCAGCTCGCGGCTTTCATCGACGAATGCAAGCGCGGCGGGGTGCAGGAAGCCGATATCGCGCTGCAGGAAAAGAAAGGCATGCCTGCCGGCCTCAGCGTGACCCATCCGATCTCGGGCGAACAGGTCCCGGTATGGGTCGGCAACTATGTCCTGATGAGCTACGGCGAAGGCGCGGTGATGGGCGTACCCGGACATGACGAGCGCGACTACGCCTTCGCCCTGAAATACCAACTGCCGATCAAATGCGTGATCCGCCATCCTGCGGGCGACAGCGTGCCCGAACCGTGGAAGCCCGACTACGCCGAGTACGGAACCTGCATCAACTCGGGCAAGTACGACGGCCTGGCTTACGCCGAGGCGACCGATGCCATCGCGGCAGACCTGCGCGCCAAGGGCCTCGGCGACAAGCAGGTAGTGTGGCGCCTGCGCGACTGGGGAATTTCGCGCCAGCGCTACTGGGGCACGCCGATTCCGATCATCCACTGCGAGGCCTGCGGCGCGGTGCCGGTGCCCGACAAAGACCTGCCCGTGACCCTGCCCGAGGACCTGGTGCCCGACGGCTCGGGCAACCCGCTCGCCAAACACCCCGCGTTTCGCGACTGCAGCTGCCCGCGCTGCGGCAAGGGCGCGCGGCGCGAGACCGACACCATGGACACCTTCGTCGATTCGTCCTGGTATTACATCCGCTACGCCTGCCCGGGTGCGGCGCAGATGGTGGACGAGCGCGTGAATTACTGGCTGCCGGCAGACCAGTACATCGGCGGCATCGAGCATGCCATCCTGCACCTGCTGTATTCGCGCTTCTGGACCAAGGTGATGCGCGATCTCGGGATGATCGAGTTCGACGAACCCTTTGCGAACCTGCTCACCCAGGGCATGGTGCTGAACGAGATCTACTTGCGCAAGAGCGGCGCCGGGCGCATCACTTATTACAACCCCGCGGAGATCGAGTGGCGGCTGGACGACAAAGGCCAGCGCGCGCACGCCGTGCTCAAGGCCGACGGCGAGCAGGTGGAATTCGGCGGCATCGGCACCATGTCCAAATCAAAGAACAACGGCGTCGACCCGCAGGCGCTGATCGAGAGCTACGGCGCCGACACCGCGCGCTTTTTCATGATGTTCGCCAGTCCGCCGGAGCAGACGCTCGAATGGTCCGACTCCGGCGTGCAGGGCGCCTACCGCTTTCTGAAGCGCTTGTGGGCGTACGCTTACGAACACCGCGCCGCGCTCGCGCAGCGCGCCGGCGGCGCGCCGGCGCACCAGGACGAGCAGCGGCGCGAGATACACCTGACGCTAAAACAGGCGAACTACGACCTTAACAAGCATCAGTTCAACACTGTCGCCTCGGCCTGCATGAAAATCCTCAACGCGCTGGAACGCGCCGCGACCGCCGGGGCCGCGGGCAATGCGACGGTCACCGAAGGCATGTCGATACTGCTCAGACTGCTCTCCCCCATCGCGCCGCACGTTACGCATGAACTGTGGCGCGAGCTAGGCTACGGCGAGGACATCCTGCATGCCCCCTGGCCCGAACCCGACCCGGCCGCGCTGGAGCAGGACGAGGTCGAGCTCGTGGTGCAGGTAAACGGCAAGCTGCGCGGCAATATCCGCATTGCCAAGACCGCGGGCAAGGAGGCAATCGAAGCTGCCGCGATCGCCAACGAACAGGTGCAAAAATTCGTCGCCGGGAAGACGGTGAAAAAGATCATCGTCGTTCCCGGCCGCCTGGTGAATGTGGTGATTTGAGTGCGCAGGCGTCCCGGAGCTTTCATGCGTGTCGCGGCGATACTGGCGCTGGGGCTCCTGACCGCGGCCTGCGGCTTCCAGCTTCGCGGCCAGGCGCAGTTGCCGTTCGAGACGCTCTATGTCGCGATTCCCGCGGTGTCGCCGCTGGGAACCGAACTGAAGCGCAACATCATCGCCGGCACCCGCACCAGGCTGGTGAACACGCCGGGCGAAGCGCAGGCGATACTCGAGCTGGTTTCCGAAGAGCGCGGCAAGACCATCCTTTCGTTCGACTCCTCGGGCCAGGTGCTGGAGTACCAGCTGCACTATCGCCTGAAATTCCGCGTGCGCGATGCGCGCGGCCGCGACTACCTGCCGCAAAGCGAAATCCGGCTTACGCGCGACGTCTCCTACACCAGTTCCCAGGTGCTGGCGAAGGAATCGGAAGAGCAGCTGCTGTATCGCGACATGCAAAGCGACGTGGTGCAGCAGATCCTGCGCCGTCTCGCCGCCGCCCCCGCGGAGCCGGTCGCGTTCGAGCCCGAGCCTAAAGATGCAGCTCCGCGCTGAAGAGCTGGAGCGCCACCTCGCGCGCAGCCTGGCGCCGCTGTATGTCATCCACGGCGACGAACCCTTGCAGTCCCTCGAAGCAGCCGATGCGATCCGCGCCAAAGCCCGCGCCGAAGGCTATGCCGAGCGCGAAGTGCTCGCCGTAGAGCGCAACTTCGACTGGAGCCTGCTGGCAGCCAGCGGCGCCAATCTGTCGCTGTTCTCGTCGAAGAAGCTGATCGAGCTGCGCATTCCTCTCGGCAAGCCCGGCACCGAGGGCGCGGCGGCGATCGTGCAAAACTGCTCGGCGAGCGTCCCTGACCTGCTCACCATCGTTAGCCTGCCCAGGCTCGACCGCAGATCCCAGGATACGTCCTGGTTCAAGGCGCTCACGCGCAAGGGGGTGCTGATCAATACCTTCCAGGTGGAGCGCGCGCAATTGCCGCAGTGGATCGCAGCGCGGCTCGAGCGGCAAAAACAGAAAGCCGGCCGCGAGACACTG
>JAENXP010000504.1 GCA_016649475.1 Burkholderiales bacterium
CGATCGCACCGTGCATACGATGCAGGACGAGGCCACGGTATTCGCAGACCCCAACGACCGCGCCAGTCAGGAATCGGACATGGCGCTGGAGTTGCGCAATCGCGACCGTGAACGCAAACTGATCAAGAAAATCGACGAGACCATCGCCAAGATCGAAAGTCAGGACTACGGCTATTGCGAAAGCTGCGGCGTCGAGATCGGCCTGAAGCGCCTCGAGGCTCGCCCCACGGCGACGCTGTGCATAGACTGCAAGACCCTGGATGAACTGCGGGAAAAGCAGCTAGCCAAGTGAAACTTGGCTAGCTGCTTTCAGTGAAGACTAACCTGGCGCGGAGCGCCAGGTTATGTCGAAACTAAAAGCAAAAAACGGCGGCTCGATGCCGCCGTTTTTTTATGGTTGAATCCGTAACATTCAACGCTGGATTTCACCCAAAAAAAAGGACGCCTCAGCGTCCTTTTTTACTAGGTGCAAGCCCGTTGTTATCAGCTCGGCTGCGCCGCGCCTGGTTGCTGCGCCTCGGCCTCCACCGCCTTCATCGACAGTCGCAAACGGCCTTTGTCGTCGGCTTCCAGCACTTTGACCTTGACCAACTGGCCTTCCTTGAGGTGGTCCGCGACGCTGGCTACGCGCTGCTGGCTGATCTGCGAGATATGCAGCAGTCCGTCCTTGCCCGGCAGGACGCTCACAATGGCGCCAAAATCAAGCAGCTTCAGCACCGTGCCGTCGTAAACCTTGCCCACTTCGACGTCGGCTGTAATGGCCTCGATACGCTTTCTCGCCAGTTCCCCGCCCTCGGAGCTGATGCACGCGATGCTGACGGTGCCATCGTCCTCGATATCGATTGTGGTGCCGGTTTCTTCAGTAAGTGCCCGGATTACCGCGCCGCCTTTGCCGATCACGTCACGGATCTTGTCCGGATTGATCTTGATCTTAATGATGCGCGGGGCAAAAGTGGAAATGTCCGAGCGCGATGCAGGCAGCACGGCCGTCATTTTCTCCAGAATCTGCATGCGGCCTTCGCGCGCCTGCGACAGCGCCACCTGCATGATTTCCTTGGTGATACCCTCGATCTTGATGTCCATCTGCAGCGCGGTGACGCCATTCTCGGTGCCCGCCACCTTGAAGTCCATGTCGCCCAGATGATCTTCGTCGCCGAGGATGTCGGTGAGCACCGCAAAGCGGTTGCCTTCCTTGATCAGCCCCATGGCAATGCCTGCAACGTGCGCCTTCATCGGCACGCCCGCGTCCATCAGCGCCAGGCTGCCGCCGCATACCGAGGCCATCGAGCTGGAACCATTGGACTCGGTGATCTCCGACACTACACGCATGCTGTAACCAAAATCCTCGACCGCGGGAAGCGTAGCCAGCAACGCGCGCTTGGCCAGTCGCCCGTGGCCGATCTCGCGCCGCTTGGGTGTGCCCACACGACCGGTCTCGCCGGTGGCGTACGGGGGGAAATTATAGTGAAGCATGAACCGCTCCTTGTACTCGCCCATCAGCGCATCGATGATCTGCGAGTCGCGCGCCGTTCCCAGCGTCGCCACCACGATAGCCTGGGTTTCGCCGCGGGTGAACAGCGCCGAGCCGTGGGTGCGCGGCAGCACGCCCAGGCGGATGGTGATCGGGCGCACGGTGCGCGTGTCGCGGCCGTCGATGCGCGGCTCGCCGTCGAGAATCTGGTTGCGCACGATTTTCGATTCCAGCGCAAAGCAGATTTCCTTGGCCGCGTTCGCGTCCGGCCCGCCTTCGGCGCCAACGCCGATCTCCGCAAACACCCGTTTCCAGATGGCATCGATGGCCATGGTGCGCGCCTGTTTCTCTTTCACTTCGAACGCGGCACGCAGATCGGCTTCGGCCAGCGAGGCGACGCGCGCGGACAGGGTTTCATCCTTGGCCGGCGGCTGCCAGTCCCACATCGGTTTGGCGGCTTCATCTGCGAGCTCGTTGATCGCCTGGATTGCGGCCTGCATCTGCTGATGCCCGAACATGACCGAACCGAGCATCACCTCCTCTGACAATTCGTGCGCTTCGGATTCGACCATCAGTACGGCGTGCTCGGTTCCGGCCACCACCAGGTTGAGTTTTGAATCCTTCAGCTGGGTCGCAGTCGGGTTGAGGATGTACTGGCCGTTGGCGTAACCCACGCGGGCGGCGCCGATCGGGCCGTTGAACGGAATCCCGGACAGCGTCAACGCCGCCGAAACGCCGATCAGCGCAGCGATGTCCGGATCCACTTCGGGATTGACCGACATGACCGTCGCCACAACCTGCACTTCATTGTAGAACCCATCGGGGAACAGCGGACGGATCGGACGGTCGATCAGGCGCGAAGTAAGAACCTCTTTCTCGGAAGGCCTGCCCTCGCGCTTGAAGAATCCGCCCGGGATCTTGCCGGCGGCGTAGGTCTTCTCGATGTAATCGACCGTGAGCGGGAAAAAATCCTGCCCCGACTTGGCGTGCTTGGAGCCAACCACGCTGCACAACACCACGGCATCGTCCATGCTGATCATGACGGCGCCGCCGGCCTGGCGCGCGATTTCGCCCGTTTCCAGGATTACTTGATGGGCGCCATAGGTGAAGGTTTTTTTGATGGAATTCAAGACAATGTCCTTTTGAAAGGGCGCGCGACGCGCCTGCGGTAGAATGAGGGAAGGGGCTGCTTCTCGAACAGGGAATGAGCCCGGGTAAAAGCAAAACGCCCGTCGTGCTGCCGACGGGCGTCGAGATTACTTGCGCAGGCCCAGCCGCTCGATCAGGCCGCGGTAGCTGTCCGCATTCTTGCGCTTGAGGTAATCAAGCAGCTTGCGCCTCTGGCTGACCATTCTGAGCAAACCGCGGCGGGAATGATGATCTTTGACATTAGCCTTGAAATGGCCGGTAAGTTCGTTGATTCGCGTTGTCAGCAGCGCAACCTGCACTTCCGGGGAACCGGTGTCACCTTTGGCGCGCTGTTAGTCGTTTATTACTTGCGCTTTATGCGCAGTGGTAAATGGCATA
>JAENXP010000161.1 GCA_016649475.1 Burkholderiales bacterium
GGACGTGCTGCTCAGCTTTTAGCGGAACAGACGGAAGAACAGAGGAAAATCATGCTGCATATCGTCAACAAGTCGCCGCTGGAGCGCAACACGCTCGATAGCTGTCTTGCCGCCGCGCAGCCGGGCGCTGCGCTGCTGCTGATCGAGGACGGCGTGTATGCCGCGACGCGCGGCAACCGGGCGGAGGGAAAGCTGCGGGCTGCGGCAGAGCGCCTCGATATCTACGTCCTCGCCCCGGATCTGGAGGCGCGCGGCATGGGGCAATCGCTCTCCGAGGGTATCAAGACGACCGATTACGCCGGTTTTGTCGATCTGGTGACGAAACACAAGAATTGCCAATCCTGGCTTTAGTTTTGGTCCGGGCGGCTGTGGCGGCAAGTTTGCTGCGCCTCCGGTTTTGGGAAAATGGGGGGATCCTCCCCTCGCATGGTTGCGGACACTAAGAGAGGAGCGCATATGTCGTCTATCGAAGTAAACGGAAAATCCTACGAGACCGACGAGGAAGGCTATCTGGTCAACCTCGCCGAATGGGACGAGGATATCGGCAAGGTTCTCGCCCAGGGCGAGAACATCGATATGACGCCCAGTCATTGGGAGGTCGTCAATTTCCTGCGCGATTACTACAACGAGTTCCAGATCGCCCCTGCAGTGCGGGTGCTCACCAAGGCGATCGGCAAGAAGCTCGGGCCGGACAAAGGCAACAGTCAGTACCTGTATGAGCTGTTTCCCTATGGCCCGGCGAAGCAGGCGTGCAAGATCGCCGGCCTGCCCAAGCCGACCGGCTGCATCTGAGACAGAGGCGCAGAAGAAGCAGAGGTTTTCGAAAATGAAGGCTTACTCCTTCGTTTCCTCCGCGCCGCCCGGGCCGAGATGAGCATCCGATGACGACGGCGACCATTGTATTCGCGCTGTTGTTGTACGCGGCCGCGCTGTTGGGCGCGGCCGGGCTCGCGTGGCGTATCCGCGACTATGCGCGCACGCCCGCACCGCTCAAAATCCCCACGACCCCGGCGCCGACGACCACCGGCGGCGTGGTGCTGCGCATGCTGCGCGAGGTGACGCTGTTCGAAAGCCTGTTCAAGGCCAATCTCTGGATCTGGCTGTTCGGCTGGATGTTCCACGTCTCGCTGGCGCTGGTGCTCGCGAGCCATTTGCGCTATTTCACCGAACCGGTGTGGTTCTGGGTGGTGTGGATCCAGCCTTTCGGCCTTTACGCCGGACTGGCCTTGGCCGCAGGACTGGCGGGACTGTGGGCGCGGCGCTTCCTGGTGGAACGCATCCGCTACATCTCGACCCCGTCGGATCACCTGATGCTGGCGCTGCTCCTCGGAATCGCGCTGTCGGGCCTGTCGATGAAGTTTCTCGCCCACACCGACATCATCGCGGTGAAGGCCTTCGCGCTGGGTCTGATATTTTTCGACTGGCAGCCCTTGCCCGCGCATCCGGGCTTGTATGTGCACCTGTTTTTGGTCGCGCTGTTGATTGGGATTTTTCCCTACTCCAAGCTGCTGCACGCACCGGGCGTGTTCTTCAGTCCCGGACGCAACCAGGCAGATAACCCGCGCGAGCGGCGCCACCTTGCCGACTGGGCGGCTAAACTGGAAAAGGCAAAAGTCTGACATGGCCGCCACCCCGATCACCGCGCCGCCGCTAAAGCCCTATCCGGTCATCCCGATCCTCGAAGTCGGGGCAATGGCGGGGACCAAGAGCTTTCCGGCCAACGCCCAGATACAAGAGGCGCTGGGTTTTCCGGGCGAGCTGGTAGAGGACTGGCACGACAAGGCGATCGACAAACGGGGCGAACTGCTCGGAAAATACCGCTCGCTCAAGGTCTATCTGGACGCCTGCGTGCACTGCGGCGCCTGCACCGACAAATGCCATTACTTCCTCGGCACGGGCGACCCCAAGAACATGCCGGTCGCGCGCCAGGACCTGCTGCGCAAGGTCTACCGCCGTCATTTCACCTGGTCGGGAAAGCTGTTTCCGAAACTGGTCGGTGCCGAGGACCTGACCAAAGAGGTGCTGGACGACTGGTATTCCTACTTCAACCAGTGCTCGGAATGCCGCCGCTGCTCTGTGTTTTGCCCCTACGGCATAGACACTGCCGAGATCACCATGGCCGCGAGAGAGATCATGGACTCGATCGGCCTGGGGACGAAATACACCAACGAGATCATCGGCAAGGTGCACAAGGTCGGCAACAACCTCGGACTACCCGCTGCGGCACTGCAGGACACGCTGTCCAGCATCGAGGAAGATCTCAAGGAAGAAACGGGGCTGGACATACGTCTTCCGCTCAATGAGAAAGGCGCTGAAGTGCTGCTGGTCACGCCTTCGGCCGATTTTTTTGCCGAGCCGCATGTCTACAGCCTCATGGGCTACGCCAAGGTATTCCATGCCGCGGGCATTCCCTGGACGCTCTCGACCCACGCTTCGGAAGCGGCCAACTTCGGCATGTTCATCGGAAATTACGGCCAGATGCAGAAAATCGCGACGCGTGTACGCGAATCGGTACTGGACCTGGGCGCGAAGCGCCTGGTGGTGGGCGAGTGCGGCCATGCCTGGCGCGCCGCCTACAGTTTCTGGAATACGCTCATCGGCCCGTTCGATTTTCTCGATCCCAACTATCCCGTACCGCAGCATATCTGCGAGCTCACCTACGACCTGATTCAGCGCGGAGCGATCGCGTTCGACAAGAGCGCCAACGACAAGTACGTAGTCACCTTCCACGATTCGTGCAACGTGGCGCGCGGCTCGCGCATGGGCAGCCTGCCTGGCGGCCAGTTCGAGATTCCGCGTGCGATCATCCGCGCGGTCGCCGGCAAGTTCGTCGATATGAACCCCGAAACGATACGCGAAAAGACTTTCTGCTGCGGCGGTGGCGGCGGCATCCTGACCGACGATTTGATGGAGGTGCGCGTGAAAGGCGCACTGCCGCGCATGGAGGCGCTGCAGGCGGTCGTCGAATCCGACGGGGTCAACTTCATGGCGACCATCTGCGCCATCTGCAAGGCGCAGTTCAGCAAGGTTCTGCCGTACTACAAATTCAATATGGGCATGGTGGGCGGAGTGCACCAACTGGTGGGCAACGCGATCCGGCTCGGATCCAAATAATGCACCTGCGAGGAGACGAAAAGTGTCGACCACACCTGAGCAACTCAGCACCGATCTAAGTTTCCGCCGCTATAACGAAGGCGAGGAAAAATGGAAGCGCTGGCAGGACAAGATTTTCGAGGGCGACCATTCCTACAAATGCCCGACCTATATCCAGGCGGTGCCGCCTTGCCAGGGTAGCTGCCCTTCGGGCGAGGACATACGCGGCTGGCTCAACATCGTGCGCGGCATCGAGAAGCCGCCGGCGGGTGTGCCGTGGCAGGAATACGCGTTCCGCCGCATGACCGACGCAAATCCCTTCCCCTCGGTCATGGGCAGGGTGTGCCCGGCGCCGTGCGAGTCCGGTTGCAACCGCAATCAGGTCGAGGATTTCGTCGGCATCAATTCGATCGAACACTTTATCGGCGAGTGGGCGTTAGAGCACGGCCTGGCCTTTCCCAAGCCCGAGCGCGAGACCGGGAAGAAGGTGGCGATCATCGGCGGCGGGCCGGCGGGGCTGGCCTGCGCCTATCAGCTGCGGCGCAAGGGCCACGCCTGCACCATCTTCGACTCCAACGAACACCTAGGCGGCATGATGCGTTACGGCATTCCCGGCTATCGTACGCCGCGCGACGTGCTCGATGGCGAAATCAAGCGCATCATCGACATGGGAGTGGAGGTTCGCCTCAATACCCAGGTGGGCAAGGACGTCAGTCTTGAAGACCTGCGGCGCGACTTCGACGCGGTGTTCGTAGGCCTCGGGGCGCAGTCCGGCAGTCCCCTGCCCATACCCGGCGCCGAAGCCTCGAACTGCATCGACGGCACCACTTTCCTGCGTGCCTTCAACGACGGGCGGCTCAAACATGTAGGCAAGCGGGTGGTGGTGGTGGGCGGGGGAGACACCGCCATGGACGTCGCCGCAGTGGCGCGCCGGCTCGGCCACATCACGCGCGATCCGGAGGAATCGGCGCAGAAGGATCCGGTCCTCGGCCAGATGGAACAGGACGTGGCCACGGCGGCGCAGCAGGAGGGTGCGGACGTGCTCATCGCCTACCGCCGCACGGTGGCGGAAATGCCGGCCACCAAACACGAAGTCGAGGCCGTTACGCGCGAAGGCGTGCGCATCATGACCTGCGTAGCGCCGGTGTCGGCGGTTCTGGGCGCGGACGGACGCGCGGTGGCGCTGCGCGTGATCAAGGTCGATTGGGTCAACAAGAAAATGGTGCCGCAGGCCGGGTCGGAATTCGACATCCCCTGCGATGTGATCGTCTCCGCTCTCGGCCAGACGGTGGACTTCACCGGTCTGGAGGAGTTCAAGAACAATCGCGGACTGGTGAGCGCGGACAAGAACTACCAGGTCGCCAACAAGCCCGGCGTGTTCACCGGCGGCGATATCGTGCGGCCGCATCTTTTGACCACCGCCATCGGCCACGCCTGGATCGCAGCCGAAGGCATCGACCGCCATCTCAGGGGCGAAGAACTGGAAAAGCGGCCGAAGATCGACGTGCACTACTTCGACCTCGAGCGCAAGATGATCGAAAAAGGTCTCAAACTCGAGGAAACGCATGAGCCTTTGCGCGGCACCGACGCTTCGAGCGTCGCGGTGCACAATTATGAAAACCGCTCCGACAGGTACGTGGTCACGCACGAGGAGCTTTTCCTCGGGCATTTTCTGCATACACCGCGCAATGTGCGCGAGATCGTACATCTCGATGAGAAAAGCGCGGTAGGAAACTTCGAGGAGCGCATCGTGGCGCTGACCGAAGCGCAGGCGCAGGCCGAGGCCACGCGCTGCATGAGTTGCGGGCAGTGCTTCGAGTGCGACAACTGCATCGTCTACTGCCCGCAAACGGCGGTAAAGAAAGTGCCCAAGGCGCAGGCGACCACCGGCCGTTATGTATATACGGAATACGACCGCTGCATCGGCTGCCATATCTGCATGGACGTGTGTCCCACCGGTTACATCAAGATGGGGCTGGAGGTGTAGCTGCGCCGCCGCGCGCACCGGCCCGCGAACGGGCCGGTCTGAACCCGATTAACCCAAGATCAAGGAGCATCATCAGTGTCGAGCACCACCGAACAAACCGGCGCCAAAGTCACTTTTCGCCGATACAAAGACGGCGACGAGAAATGGAAGCGCTGGCAGGAACAAATTTTCGACGCTGACCACTCGCACAAGTGCCCGACCTACATCCAGGCGACGCCGCCCTGCCAGGGCAGTTGCCCGGCGGGCGAGGACATCCGCGGCTACCTGAACATCGTGCGCGGCATCGAAAAGCCGCCGGCCGGACTGAGCTGGCAGGAGTATGCGTTTCGCCGTCTCGCCGGCGCCAACCCGTTCCCGTCGGTGATGGGGCGGGTGTGCCCGGCGCCGTGCGAATCGGGATGCAACCGCAACGAGGTCGAGGATTTCGTCGGCATCAACTCGGTGGAGCACTTCCTCGGCGACACGGCGATCGCCAAGAATTTCGGCTATGAAAAGCCGGCGGTGACGAGCGGCAGGAAAGTTGCGGTGATCGGCGGCGGGCCGGCGGGCCTGTCCTGCGCCTATCAGCTTGCGCGCAAGGGCCACGAGGTCACCATTTTCGACGAACATGCGGAACTGGGCGGCATGATGCGCTACGGCATCCCGGGTTTCCGCACACCGCGTACGATTCTCGACGCCGAAATCCAGCGCATTCTCGACCTCGGCATCGAGACGCGGCTTTCCTGCCGCATCGGCACCGATGTCACCATGGACGCGATCCGCGCCGAGTTCGACGCGGTGTTCCTGGGCCTCGGTGCGCAGTCGGGACGACCGCTGCCCTGCGCCGGCAGCGAGGCGCCGAACGTGGTCACGGCCACTGCGTTTCTGCAGGCGTTCAATGACGGGCGCATGCGCCACGTCGGCAAGCGCGTCGTTGTCGTCGGCGGCGGCGACACTTCGATCGACGTCGTCACCGTCGCGCGCCGCCTGGGCCACATCGTCCACTCGCACGAGGCGGACCGCCCCGAACGCGCCATCGCCAGCTACACCGCGCATGACGTCGCCGAGGTCTCGGCACGGCAGGGCGCGCAGGTGGTGCTCACC
>JAENXP010000111.1 GCA_016649475.1 Burkholderiales bacterium
GCGACGCGAGCCGCACCTTGAGGCAATCGCCGTGCAAGCCGACTACTTCTGTGCGTTTGGCGCCAGGCTGAGCGTGAATGTGGAGGGTGAGACCAGCGCTGTTGACCTGATACCAGTTCAAAACAGCGCCGCCACCGAGCGCGTGAGGTACTCCAGTGGAATCAGCAGCAGCTGCGCGACCACCAACGCGAACAACGGCGACAGGTCGACATTGCCGATGGGCGGAATCACGCGCCGGAACGGGCGCAGGAACGGGGCGGTAAGCGCATTGAACAGCGGTGCGAGCGGCGCATATGGATTGATCCAGCTGATCACCGCCTGAATCAGAATGACTCCGATCAGCAGGTACAGGCTGAAGCGCGCCAGTTCGAGCAGGCTCAAACTGAACAAAATACCCATCACTGCTCCCGGTCCGGCGTGGAACCCTCCGCCCCTGAGCAGATACAGCAGCGTCAACAGCAGCGCCTCTATCAACCAGGCCAGCACGAAACTCGACAGGTCCCGCCCGAACAATCCAGGAATAAAGCGCCGCGCCGGCAGTACCAGCCAATTGGTCAACGCGTTAACGAACTGTCCCAGCGGGTTGTGGAGCGGCGCGCGCATGAGATGCAGATAAAAACGCGCCAGCAGCACAAACACGAAGAAACCGAATACCGTGTCGAGCAGAAAATGCAGTACTTGGCTTAGCATTTATATTGGGTACTTCAAGCATCGCCTGTGGATCGTTAGACCCCGATTAGAACACAATCGCCTTGCATTATGCGCGATGAGCGGCGTTGGCAGATGGCGCGTCATTCGTCAGCGCCCAGTTGTTCGCCCAGCTCGTGCGCGCGCTGGTTGGCTGCGTGGAGCGCGCGCACAATAAGACTCTTGACCCGGTCTGCATCCATGCTGGCGAGGGCGCGCTCGGTCGTGCCGCCTTTGGAAGTTACGCGCTCGCGCAGAACCGCCACATTCTCCGGGCTCTGCGCGGCGAGCTTGGCCGTCCCGACGAAAGTCTGCACCGCGAGTTTCCTCGCTTCTTCGGCGGAAAAGCCCATTTCCTGCGCGGCCTGCTGCAGCGCCTCGATGAAATAGAACACGTAGGCCGGCCCGCTGCCGGAAATCGCGGTGACCGGGTCGAGCTGGTTTTCCTCCGAAACCCACAGCGTCGCCCCGACCGCGCCCAGTATTGAATCAGCCAGGGCGCGCTGCGCCGTGGCGACCGCGGCGCTCGCATACAGACCGCTGATGCCGGCGCCGATTAGCGCCGGCGTATTCGGCATGCAGCGCACCAGGGTGGCGTAGCCGCCTAGCCAGCGCGACAAATCGACTGTGCGGATACCGGCGGCAATCGTGATCACGAGTTCGCGCGCCAGCAGCGGCTTCAGCGCCTGAGCGGCGGCACGCATCTGCTGCGGCTTCACCGCCAGCACCACCGCCTCGCCCAGCGGCGCCACTGCGGTCACCGAGTCCACACAGGTGACGCCGAACTGCGCGACCAGGCGCGCTCGCGCCTCGGGCTGAAGTTCCACCACGCGGATTCCGGCCGGCGCATGGCCCTTGCCGATGAGGCCGCCGATCAGCGCCGCCGCCATGTTACCGCCGCCTACGAAGGTAATGTTCACGCTTGCTTCCTTTCTCCGAATATGGCGGTTCCTATGCGCACTATAGTAGCGCCTTCCGTCACTGCCGCCTCGAGGTCCTGCGACATGCCCATTGACAGCGTATCCAGCCCGAAACCGGCGGCGTTGAGTTGCGCCAGCAGCTGGCGCAGGCCGGCGCAGCGCCGGCGCTGCAGCGCCACGTCGAGCGCAGGCTCGGGAATGGCCATCAGGCCGCGCAGCCTGAGACGCGGCAACGCGCGCACGGCCTCGGCCAGCGGTCTCACTGCTTCGGGCGCCACGCCGCTCTTGCTGGCTTCCCCGCTCACATTGACCTGCAGACAGACGTTGAGCGGTTCCCGCCCTCCCGGGCGCGCGTCGGCCAGGCGCTGCGCGATCTTCTCTCGAGCAACGGAATGTACCCAATCGAAATTCTCGGCGATGGCCCGCGTCTTGTTGCTCTGGATCGGGCCGATAAAGTGCCAGACCAGAGGCAAATCCGACAAGGCGGCGATCTTCTCCAGTGCCTCCTGGACGTAATTCTCGCCGAACTCTCGCTGCCCGGCCGCATACGCAGCGCGCACCGCTTCTGCGGCAAAGGTTTTGCTTACTGCCAGCAAAGCAATATCGCCGGATTCGCGGCCAGCCGCCCGCGCCGTCGCACCGATGCGCGCCCTTACGACTTGCAAGTTACTCCCGATTGAGGACATAATTTGGCGCGGGCGTGTACGCGGAAAGCCGGAGGCGAATCGCACCCACTCGGTCAGTTGCAGTCTCGCCTGGCGCGTCACTCAGCATGGAGCAATTATAAATGGATATCTCTGAACTGCTTGCCTTCGTGGTCAAGAACAAGGCGTCGGATCTGCATCTGTCTGCCGGTCTGCCGCCGATGATCCGCGTGCACGGTGACATCAAGCGTATCAACCTGCCGGCCATGGACCACAAAGATGTGCACGGCATGATTTATGACATCATGAATGACGGCCAGCGCAAGTTCTACGAGGAAAACCTCGAATGCGACTTTTCCTTCGCCATACCTGGCCTGGCGCGTTTTCGCGTAAATGCGTTCGTGCAGAACCGCGGCGCCGGAGCGGTGATGCGGACCATCCCGTCCAAGATCCTGTCGCTCGCCGATTTGAAAGCGCCGAAGATCTTCGAGCAGATCGCGGATCAGCCGCGGGGCGTGGTGCTGGTCACAGGCCCGACCGGCTCGGGCAAGTCGACTACTCTGGCGGCGATGGTCAATCACAAAAACGAAACCGAGGAAGGCCACATCCTCACGATCGAGGATCCGATCGAGTTCGTGCACGAATCCAAGAAATGTCTGATCAACCAGCGCGAAGTGGGTCCGCACACGCTTTCGTTCAACAATGCGCTGCGATCGGCACTGCGCCAGGACCCGGATGTGATCCTGGTGGGGGAGATGCGCGACCTGGAAACCATCCGCCTGGCACTCTCCGGCGCGGAAACCGGCCACCTGGTATTCGGCACGCTGCACACCAGCTCGGCGGCGAAAACCATCGACCGTATCGTCGACGTGTTTCCCGCCGCGGAGAAGGACATGATACGCGCGATGATCTCCACCTCGCTGCGGGCAATCATTTCGCAGACGCTGCTCAAGACCAAGGACGGTTCCGGCCGGGTCGCGGCGCACGAGATCATGATCGGCACGCCCGCAATCAACAATTTGATCCGCGAAGCCAAAATCGCGCAGATGTATTCGGCGATCCAGACCGGTCAGCAGTTCGGCATGCAGACGCTGGACCAAAATCTGCAGGATCTGGTCAAGAAGGGCGTAATCACCAACGCCGAGGCACGCAGCAAAGCCGCCAACAAGGACACCTTCCCCGGCGGTTAGCCGGCGGTGTTATGGTCGAAGGCTGACACCGGCGCGATCGCGGTCAAGAGCAGGTAAAACAGGTCCGGCCGGCACAGAGTATCCGGGCATAATTTTTTGGAAGTAACTGTCATCGAGGTGAAATATGGATAGCGGCCAGTCAACCAAGTTCATGTACGACCTGCTGCGGCTGATGCTGAGCAAAAAGGGTTCCGACCTGTTCATCACTGCGGACTTCCCGCCGGCGATGAAGCTCGACGGCAAAATGACGCCGGTGATGGACCAAAAACTCACCGGCCAGCACACCGCCGATCTGGTGCGTGCGATGATGAATGACAAACAGGCTGCCGAGTTCGAAGCGACCAAGGAGTGCAACTTCGCCATCTCGCCCGCGGGCATAGGCCGTTTCCGCGTAAATTGCTTCGTACAGCAGGGCAAGATCGGCATGGTGATGCGCACGATCACCACCACCATACCCAAATTCGAGGATCTGGGGCTGCCGCCGGTGCTGAAAGACGTGGTGATGAACAAGCGCGGCCTGGTGATCATGGTGGGCGGTACCGGTTCGGGCAAGTCGACCTCGCTGGCGGCGATGATCGGCTACCGTAACAACAACAGCTACGGTCACATCATCACCATCGAGGATCCGGTCGAGTACGTGCACCCGCACATCAACTGCCTCGTCACCCAGCGCGAAGTGGGCGTGGATACCGCTTCGTGGGAAGCGGCGCTGCACAATACCCTGCGCCAGGCCCCGGACGTGATTCTGATAGGCGAAATCCGCTCGAGGGAAACCATGGAGCACGCGGTTTCTTTCGCCGAAACCGGTCACCTGTGCATGGGCACACTGCACGCGAACAGCGCCAACCAGGCACTGGACCGCATCATCAATTTCTTCCCCGAGGAGCGCCGACCGCAGCTGTTGATGGACCTGTCGCTCAACCTCAAGGCGCTCATATCACAGCGGCTGATCCCGCTGAAGGAAGGCAAGGGGCGCACCGCGGCGATCGAGATCATGCTCAATTCGCCGTTGATCACCGACCTGATTTTCAAGGGCGAAGTGCACGAGATCAAGGAAATCATGAAGAAGTCGCGCGAACTGGGCATGCAGACTTTCGACCAGGCCCTGTTCGACCTGTACGAGGCAGGCAAGATCAGCTACGAGGACGCCCTGAGGAACGCCGACTCCGTCAACGATTTGCGGCTCAACATCAAGCTGCACGGCAAGGAATCGCAGAGTCGGGACATCAGCGCGGGTATAGAGCACCTGAACATCGTTTGATCCGGTGCGACGGGCAGGCGGGTGGGCCGCCTGCGTAAATCTGAAACGGCGTTCAGATATCGAGCCGGGCGATCAGCGCGTTGCTTTCGATGAAGGCGCGGCGGGGCTCGACGTCGTCACCCATGAGCTTGGAGAAAATCTCGTCTGCGGCGATGCCGTCCTCGATCTGCACGCGCAACAAACGCCGCTTGGTCGGATCCATGGTGGTATCCCACAGTTGCTCCGGGTTCATTTCCCCCAGGCCCTTGTAGCGCTGCAGCGCGGCATTTTTCTCCACCTCCTGCAGCAGCCAGGCCATTACCTCGCCGAAATCGTTCACCGGCTGCGTTTTTTCGCCGCGGCTGACAAAGGCGCCGCTACCGATCAGGCCCTCGAGCAATTGTGCCGTGTTGAGCAACTGCTGATAGTCGCCAGACAGCACGAAGTCCTCATCGATGACGCACTTGCGGCTGTTGCCGTGCACGCTGCGCTCTATCAGGAGCCGGTGGCGCTCGTTCTTTTCGTCGAAGCCCTGGGTCACGACCATTTCCTTGTCGGCGAGAACCCGTTGCAGGCCCTCGGCGCTCGCGCGGGCGGATTCGGCGTCGCGCAGGTCCAGCTTCAATCCGTTGCTCAGGATTGCGACGAGCACATCCCGGTCGATTAGCCGGGCGATGCGGTCTATTACCGCGCGCGCGAGCAAATACGAGTTTGCAAGCTGCTGCAGCGCCTCGCCCGAGATCGGTTGGCCCTGTTCCTGCGGCAGTAGTGCCGCACCGACCAGGGCCTGCTTTAGCATGTACTGGGCCAACTCGTGCTCGTCCTTGAGATAGCGCTCCTCTTTACCGATCTTGACCTTGAACAGCGGCGGCTGGGCGATATAAATGTGGCCGCGCTCGACCAGGTCGGGCATCTGCCTGTAGAAAAAAGTAAGTAGCAGCGTGCGAATGTGCGCCCCGTCGACGTCGGCGTCGGTCATGATGATAATGCGGTGATAGCGCAGCTTGCCAAGATTGTAGTCGTCCTTGATTCCCGTTCCGAGAGCAGTGATCAGGGTGGCAATCTCGGCAAACGAGATAAGCTTGTCGAAACGCGCCTTCTCCACATTGAGTATCTTGCCCTTGAGCGGCAGAATCGCCTGAAACTTGCGGTCGCGGCCCTGCTTGGCGGAGCCACCTGCGGAATCTCCCTCCACCAGGTAGATTTCGCACAGCGCGGGATCCTTCTCCTGGCAATCGGCGAGCTTGCCTGGCAGGCCCATGCCGTCGAGCACGCCCTTGCGGCGCGTCATTTCGCGTGCCTTGCGCGCCGCCTCGCGCGCGCGCGCGGCGTCGACGATCTTGGCGGTTATGGTCTTGGCGTCGCCGGGGCGCTCAAGCAGGAATTCCGCGAGTTTGGCCGCGACCACTTCCTGCACCACCGGTTGTACTTCCGAGCTCACCAGCTTGTCCTTGGTCTGCGACGAGAATTTCGGCTCCGGCACCTTCACCGATAGCACGCAGCTCAGCCCCTCGCGCATATCCTCTCCGGTGGTCTCCACTCTGGCCTTTTTGGCCAGTTCATGACTCTCGATGTACTGGTTGAGAGTGCGCGTCATCGCCGCTCGCAGGCCTGTGAGGTGCGTTCCGCCGTCTCTCTGCGGTATGTTGTTGGTGAAGCAAAGAACCTGCTCCTGATACGAGTCGTTCCATTGCATCGCGACTTCCACGACGATGCCTTCTTTTTCGCCGACCGCATGGAATATATTGCTATGAAGCACAGACTTATTGCGGTTGATGAACTCGACAAAACCTTTCACACCGCCGGAAAACGCGAAGTTTTCCTCCTTGCCCGCGAGTTGGTCCACCAGGCGGATTTTGACGCCGTTGTTGAGGAAAGACAGTTCGCGCAAGCGTTTTGCCAAAATGTCGTAGTGAAATTCAACCGTGTTGAAAGTACTCAGACTAGCCAGGAAATGCACCTCTGTTCCGCGACGCTCGGTGGTACCTATCGGCTGCAGCGGCCCGGTGGGGACCCCGTCGCGAAATTCCATGCTGTAGGCCTTTCCTTCGCGGCGTATGGTAAGACGCAGCCATTCTGACAGCGCGTTTACCACGGACACTCCGACGCCGTGCAGACCGCCTGCAATCTTGTACGAGTTGTTGTCGAACTTGCCGCCCGCATGCAACTCGGTCATGACGATTTCCGCGGTCGAGCGTCCCTCGTCGTCATCAGGATGCTTCCCGGTGGGAATGCCGCGTCCGTTGTCGGTGACGCTAATGGAATTGTCCGTGTGGATGGTTACGGTAATGTCGTCGCAATAGCCGGCCAGCGCCTCGTCGATGGCGTTGTCCACAACCTCGAACACCATGTGATGCAAGC
>JAENXP010000464.1 GCA_016649475.1 Burkholderiales bacterium
AGTCGTCGGCAGCGTCAGATGTGTATAAGAGACAGTGACGTGGCCGTATGGATCGCCGTCCATCCACCGGGTGGGGATGGAAACCCAGTACGCATAGCGGTCGCGAGTTTCTGCGGGATGACTTTCCATTTAACGCCCCGGTGCAAAAAGGAAATTCAAGTATAGAGGACGGAAGACTCAACGCCCCGCTTCGGACGCTCAGCGGTAACGCGGAGCCGAGGGCAGCGCAACCGGTGAAGTACAGGGGCCGAAGAGGACCCTGCCGTTTTCCTCGAGCATGGCGCGTTCGCCGTCGAGGTACAGGGCATAGCGCCCGTCGCCGTATTTCTCCTGGGCCGCGCTTTCTGCCCGCCGCAGCGTCACGTCCTTGTTTTCGATTCGCACAGCTGCCAACCGCCCGTCCGCCCCGCGCGCCACCGGCAGTACCCGGTTGTTGGCGCACACATAGTCGATGCGCGCCGGCAACACCGTCTCTTCCACGGCCACCGCCGCACACCCGGCTAGCAATGGCGCGAACAGCATCCCCGCAACCATGCATGCATTCCTGCGCCTGGTTTCATGCTTCAAGTTCATACATTTCTCCTCTATATCGGCGTTCTCGAATTCCAGAAGTATCCCCGGTGCTCGCAAGTCCTGTCCAGCGGCGAAATGCCGCGCCGCTCGGGTCCTGCGCATTGTCCCGCGGCAGCGGAATTCTGGTGGAGTCTGGCGGGAATTGCGGGCGCCGGCCTGGTGGTTACAAATGATTACTGGCGTCCACCCCCCAATTTGCTAGTGTAAACACGGTCGGATTTGAGAGGAGTGGCGTGATGAAGCGATGCCCGAAGTTAGTCGAAACGCTAATACTGCTTGTGGCAGTAGCGGGGATAAGCGAGTCTGCAATGGCCCGGGGTGGCCATGGAGGCTCGGGTCGCGCAGGCGGATACAGTCATGCTGGCGGTCATGGCCACGGTGGTAGTCATGGCCATAGTGGCGGCTACCGCCATGGGTACGGTCACGGTGGCCGCGTAGGCTTTGGCATTTCAATCGGACTTCCGTACTACCGGCCGAGCTACTACCCCGGCAACTACGCTGGCTACTATGCTTATCCCTATACCTACCCTGGACCTGCATACGCGTATCCGGGGGCAGCTTCTGGCGCATACCTTGAGCGGGACTATGTTCAGGCGGCCCCGGCCCCCCAGCAAGACTGGTACTACTGCGCGGGCTCCGATGCCTATTACCCCTATGTCAGGGAGTGTCCAGATGGTTGGCAGCGTGTGCCTTCGGTGCCGCCACCGCCGCCGCGCTGATGGGTGTGCCTGCCCTGGCCTGCGCGACGATCCAACGGGTGTAGTCATGGCCGCCGAGGCGAGATCGAAATAATTGGCTAGCCGACAGGATCCAGTATCCCCGTGCGTGTGGCTCAATTCCACCTTTGGTCGCCAATCGTATGCACTTGGACCGGTTTCCGGACTGGTTTTTTGCATTTTTGGGGGTCGCCATACCGAAAGTCCGCAGGTCGGTGTGGCGGACTTCTGAGTGTCACATGCCAAATTGGGTTATGTTCTGTATAGACAGTCTTGCAGTTCGGTATACAGTCCCAAAGTGCCGTATTGGGTATGCTTGGCAGCAGCATTGCCACGGCCAGGCGCAGGCCCTGCTTGCCGCTTGATCGTCATTTTGCTGCCCACAGGCAACGAAATCCCGGCGCACGGGTCAAATCCGATTCTGCGCCAATTCCAAGGCTGCGTTGAAACACTGCCGGCGGAGCATTTATTCGCCGTGAGATGGAGCACCAATGAAACAAAAACTGCTGTGGCTAATCCTTGTCCTGGCGACTGCGGCGCAAGGCGCTACGCTCGACGCGGGCACACCGTACCCGCCGGAGTTGAAGCCGGCACAGCAGGAAGCCCAGGCGGCATACTTGGCCGCCGAACTGCTGGCGCGTTACCACTACAAGGCTATGCGAATCGACGACGCCTTGTCGGAAAAGATATTCGAGCGCTACCTCAAATCCATCGATTCGGAGAAAGTATTCTTCGTTCAAGCCGACATAGACCGTTTTTCTGCCGACCGGACCACCCTCGGCGACGCCATGCTGAAGGAAGACCTTACGGTTCCGTTCGCCATTTTCAATCTTTACGGGCACCGCGCGACCGAGCGTTTCGCGTACGCCCGTACCCTGCTCAAAAAGGGTTTTGATTTCCAGAAGAACGAAAGCTACCAATACGCACGGGAAAAGGAATCCTGGCCGAAAACGGAAGAGGAAATGCGCGAGTTGTGGCGCAAGCGGGTCAAGAACGACTGGCTACGGCTCAAGCTTGCCGGCAAGGACGACAAGAGCATCGTCGAATTGCTCGACAAGCGTTACGACAATGCCCTGAAGCGCATAGGCCGGGTAAAGAGCACGGACGCGTTTCAGGCATACATGAACGCCTACACCATGTCCATCGAGCCCCACACCAATTACCTGGGACTGCGGGCGGTGGAGGAATTCGACATTTCGATGAGACTTTCCCTGGTCGGGATAGGCGCAGTACTGGCAGGGTTGGATGAATACACCACGATACGAGAGTTGGTCCCCGGGGGGCCTGCAAACCTTTCGGGCCAACTGAAGATCGGAGATCGCATTGTCGGCGTCGCTCAGGGCGAGAACGGGGCCATGACGGACATCCTGGGCTGGCGCCTGGACGACACTGTGAGGCTGATTCGCGGCGAGGCGGACTCGGTGGTCGTGCTGGACATACTTCCGGCGGACGCGGGGCCCGACGGCAAACACAAACTGGTTTCTCTGGTGCGGAAGAAAATCAGCCTGGAGAAGCAGGCCGCCAAAGCATCAGTCCATTCGACAACGGACGGTAAGACAACTCGCCGCGTCGGTGTGATAACGCTTCCCTCCTTCTATGAGGATTTCGCAGCCAGACAAAAAGGCGTCCGGGATTACAGAAGTGCGACCCGCGATGTGGCCCGCCTGCTGGACGAGTTGAAGAAGGAAAAAATAGACAGCGTACTGATCGACTTGCGCAACAACGGCGGTGGTTCATTGGCCGAAGCGATTGATCTCGCCGGCCTGTTTATCGACAAGGGGTCGGTGGTGCAACAGCGCAGCGCAAGCGGTGAGATCACCGTGGGGAGCGACACCCAGGCCGGTGTCGCCTGGGCTGGTCCCCTTGGCGTCCTGATTAACCGGGCTTCGGCATCGGCGTCGGAGATCTTTGCTGCCGCCATGCAGGA